>CAMQSH010000078.1 GCA_947036575.1 uncultured Brevinema sp.
TATGTAATTCATTATACAGTGTTATTTTAATTGTATATTAGAATAAATAAAGCTCCTATGTTCTGAATAAGAAACACAAGAGCTTTATTTGTTTTTATTATGATAACAGTATTTATTGAATAGTAGTGATATTATAAGTATCTAACAATGTTCCTTGTACAATCTCTAAAGTTAACAAGGATGTTTTTTGATTGAATTGATCCATAGTATGCTTAATTTGAGATTGTCTATAATTTTCTTCATATTCAAAAAAATCCATGATAGATATTTCAGAGTTATTATAACGACGTAATGCCTCTACTGAAATCTCTTGATGTAGGGTAACAATATCTTGCTGAGCAATAGTTCGCACACTATCATTTGACCATTTTGTGAACTTTTCTCTGATAATAAATCCTAACTCTTTTTCTAAATGTTCTTTGTTATATGTTAAACTTTTTGATTGAGCATAAGCTTCTTTAATTTTAGCTTTTTGTGTAATATTAGCTAAAGGCATTTTAAATTGGAGTCCTATAAAGAGATTATCTTGAGGGACTTTGAATGCACTGCCTTGACTTAAAGGATGATCTTTACTAAAGTTAGCACTAAAAGCTTCGTATGAAAACAATAAGTTTAATTCCGGCATAATTTGATTCTTAGTAATTTGTATAGCATGATCTGTATTTTCTAATAAGAGATTTAATTTAGTTAAATCCCCAGAATTTTCCAACGCTAATTGATAAATTCCATCTTCTGTAAATTGTTTTTCTGATAAAATAGAATGATCTAAAAAATTAAGATTTTCTCTATTAAGAGACATCTGTAAACGATCTTCTAATATTTGAAATTCTAATTCTAAATTTCTTTTTGCTTCATCTAAACCTACAGTAATTTCATTAATTTTTACTTCTAGTTGTATAAGATCAAATCGAGATCTAGCACCTACTCTTTGAAGTCGTCGTTGTGTATTATATACATCTTTAATTTCATCTAAGGACTTCTCCCGAATTGCTATAATCTGAGTAGTCAAAATAAGTTTGTGATATTGAATTAATGCAGTAGATACCACCTCTTCTAATTTAATTTTTTCTTGAATATATTCTAATTCTTTGTTATTTTTTGCAATTTTAATAGTTCTGGAATGCATTTTATAAGCAAACCCATTCTTTAAGAAAGGTTGAACTAAGGTAATATTAAAAAATGGTGTTAGTATATTCTCTCTAATTTCATTATTTTCAACAATAGGATTTGGAGCTTCATTAATTCCTATTGTTTGTGATTTGTAATCAATATTCTTTACCCCTCCTTGTATTTTAACATAAGTGCCAGAAGGGTATATAGTAGCATCTGCTCCAACATTAAAAGATAAATTAGTATAATCAACACCTAGATCTGTAGAAATAGGAGTACCATTAGTTAAAATATTATAAAAAGGCAAAGGGTTGGTTGAGTTTCCATAAGCAAATCCAGTATCCATAAAAAATGATCCTGTATAAGGTTGGAAGGCAATATTGATTTTTTGATCAGCTATTGTTAGATTTTCTATTGCTATTTTATTATGAAAAGAATTTTCTAAATAGGAATTAAGAAAGTCTTGTTCACTAAGAATATTAATATCAGTCATAGTAATTGTTGTATTGTCTATGGGTAGGGTTTCTTGGATTTGAGCAAACATTGTAGAAGTAATAAAAATTAATATACATAATTTATAAAGTTTTTGCATAAAATAAGATCTCCCTATTTAAACTACCTATTGTGTAGTTTGTTTTATTTTAATATTTTGTTTTTTATTCTGTTTTTTTGAATGAATAAAAGTTTTAATTATTCGATTGAAAAATTCTGATATAGGAATTTTTGAATTTTGAAAGAACAATCCACCGAGATCCATTTCAATAATACTAATGATTAAAGGAAGTAATATTAGTGTAATCAGAGATACAGCAAGTACTCCAAAGAAAATCACTACAGCTAGTGGTTGTAATAAAAATTCATTTCCAGCGAAGCCAAAAGCAATAGGAGCAATACCCACAAGTGTTGTTAAAGTAGTCATAAAAATTGGTCTAAATCTTGTGCTCACCCCTGATACTAGTGCTGGTAAAAAAGGTTCATCTTCTTTAATATTATTATAAAGAAATTCTAATAAAACAATAGAGTCATTAACTACTAAGCCTAAAAGAGAAATCATTCCTATTATAGCCATATTATTGAGAGGTAATTTCATAAGGTATAAGCCCACTGTTAAACCAAATAAAATAAAGGGGATGCCCGTAATTGCTAAAAATGTAGAAATAAAAGAATTGAACATGTATAATAAAATAAGAAAAACTAATACTACTCCTAATAAAACAGCAACACTCAGATCCCTAATACCTTGACTAACTTCCTCTTTTTCATTATCAAAATAAGGTGCTGCATTAAGATCATTTGTATAGTGTTGAAATTTTTCTTGAACATCAGCTAAAATACCAAAAGAATTATTAGAAAGAACACTAGTTTCGTATAGAGAATCTTGTATTTTTATAGCATATAGTCCATTTTCCGTATAAATATCAGTTTCAATTAATGTTGGTTTGATTTCAGCTATCTCTGTTAAATTTACAAAACGAGCAAATTTATTAGGAATCCTCATATTGGTTAGAGTCGCATAGGTATGATTTGTTCTATCATATTGTAATTTAATATCATACTGAACTCCATTACTGGTAATAGTACTTACAGTTGCACCTTCATATGCAATACCTATATTTTGAGCTATTTCTTGAGGGGTTATACCAAACATTTTAGCTCTTTTAGGATCAACAATCACTTCTTTAGCCAGTGTTTTTTGAGAAATATTTAAGCGAGGATTATCTATATTTGAAATAGTTGTTAGATATTCCTGGATTTCTTTAGCCATCTCTGTTACAGCATTCAAATTGGTACCTTTAACAGAGAGTTCTAATTTATCTTTATAAAAGCTATCCTCACCAATAACATTAAATCTAAAATCATAGATATCAAGATTATTATTTTTAATATGTTCTTGAATATCTTTTTTTACAACTAACCAATCATATCTAGGGTCTGTAGATAACTTAATATCTGCTTGTATATAGGATTTGTGAGATTCTCCACTAATCCCAGACACTGCATAAACATCTTCAAATGCTGAATTTTTTAATAGGAAACCACTTATCTTATCCGTTATTTTTCTAGTATCTTCTAAGGAACTTCCAACTTTTGTGTCAAAAAATACATATATTTGTTTAGGTGGCCCAGCAAAAAATACAAAAGGAACTTTTAATAACATAAGACCTGTTAGTAAAATTATAAAAGCCACCATAGAGAAAAATGATTTTTTTCTATGGTGTACTAAGATACTAAGAATATATTTATATTTATTTTGTAAAAAAAGAAATACTCGATTTTTAATAGATTTTGAAGAGTGCTCTATTTTTTGATGTTGAAAAGCATGCTCTAAGTGACCAGGAAGAATAAAAATAGCTTCAAAAACAGATCCGAATAAAGTCGTTATCATTATAATAGGAAGAGGTCTTGCAAAATCTCCTATTTTACCACCTAATGAAAGTTGCATACCTATGGCAGCAGTTGTAGTTAAAACTGCAAAAATAACCGACGGAGCAACTTCTCCCATACCATCAATAACTGCTTGTCGTGGAGATTTCCCCATTTCTAGATGTCTATAAGAATTTTCTGCAAAAACAATACCATCATCAACAACTATCCCTAAAATTAATATAAATCCTATCATGCTAATAGTGTTAATATTTACACCTAATAACACGGAAAATATTAATCCTATACAAAATGCAATAGGCACACCTAAGGTTGTCCACAGAGCGGTAGAGTAGTTAAAAAACAATATTAGCACAAAAAAAACCAAGACTAATCCAATAGATAGATTTTCGTTTAATAGTTTAATTCTACTGGCAATTCTTAAAGAAGAGTCTGTAAAAGTAGAAAATTTTATATCAGGATACCGTACTTTATAAGTATCAATAAATTTCACGACTTCTTTTTTGAGGTTAATAATATCACCCAATTGGGACTTCTTAATAGCAAAAACAATACCTTCTTTACCATTTAGGGAATGAAAAGAATTCGCATCAGTAAAAGAAAATTCTATTTGAGCAATATCTTTTAATAATACAACATTACCTTGCTCATTCGCTCTAATCACAATATTTTCGAGAGTTTTGACACTATTCACAGGAGATACAACAGATAAGACATGCGTTTTATTATCTTTTTGTATATCACCACTGGGAATATCTGTTTGAGCTTGCTGAATAGAATAAAAAACTTCATTCATAGAAATACCACGAATAGCTAATTTTTGAGGATTTACATTAATCTGATATTGATATTCTTCACGTCCATAAATAATAGACTCATCTAGTGATGATATATATTGCAATCCTGTCTCTATTTCTTGAGAAATTTCATATAATTTTTCTTTATCATCTCCTTGTAAATGCAAGTACATAAATGGCTCTTTGTTAAGAGTAAATATTGAGACTTTTGGTTTTAGCACTTCTTCTGGGAAATCTAGAGAATTAACGGCATTTTGTACTAACTGACAAACTTCATTGAGATTATTATAATATTGCCTATCTACTGTAAATTGTGTAAAACCTACATTTTTACGAGATATAGAAGAGCTATGTTTTATTTCTACTAATGATATAACTTTACTTTCTATAGGATTGACAATTTGTTGTTGAATAACTTCAGCCGAGGCTCCAGGATAAATCATTTGGACATTAATATAAGCATCTTTAATTTCAGGAAAGAGATCCTTTTGTGTTGTAGCATAGATAAAAGAGCCTATCATTACAATAACTAATGCAAGACTATTAAAAAATCGTTGATTGTCTATCGCATATTCAATAACTTTATACTTCATAAGGTGAACTCCACATTTTGTATTATGTTATAAGATAGCTATTTTGTCAAATTTAGACAATTTGGGAGTATCTCTCTAAATTATATTTTACATTCTTCAGAATATAAATAAAAAATCTCCCACACAATTTATCAATTAACTCAATGTACTATAATTTACTATATAATCATATCTTATAGCTAATTAAAAAATACCTTATAAAAAATAACAAAGGTGTTTTTCTATATTACCATACCATAGTTTTATATCATTAGAAAAATGATAGTATCTACTTTAATATTCAATAGTTCTATAAAGAATAATAAACACAAAAAATAGGTTAATACAAGTATCTTTTTATAATGATAAATGATTTTATTTATTTAAAATAATATTTCAAAAATAGAAATGTTATTTTTAATTATTTAAAAATAAATAACATATATATAAAAATTAATATATAAAAAATGATATTGTAATATATTAAATTTAGGATATAATAAACTATATACTTTATTGATATAGCTTGTTTCAATCGAAATTATGGATAGTATACCAAAGTTGGTTGTCTATAGGAAGAAGAAGTACTCAGAAAAGAATTAGAAGAATGGAAAATAGATTTCCCAAATTGACTTGTTATGTTTACAGAAGAATATCAAAGAGATTTTCTAGTTATGTATTCTAAAGTATTTAATGAATTTTCTAATGTTTGTGGAGATTTACTGAATTTTATGACATCTCAAGGTCTTATCAGAGTTCAGAGTAATAAAAAAGGAGGTGTTTACAAGAGATCCTAAATCTAAATTATCTGTATACTTTTTAAAATACAGGTAGTTAAATATCCCTGATTGTAATTATAAGAAATAAAAGGAGTATTATATGAATAAAATATTATGCCTACTAACAATTTTAACATTAACTACTTGTATAGGAGGAGAAAAGGATACAGAAAAAGTATCATCAAATAAAAAATTTGTTCGTGTAGCAACGAATATTAGAGAAAATACTTTTTCATCAGATTCCCTCGTAAAGTTTTTTGAATTAATTAATCAAAAAACAGGAGATAAATTTCAATTCCAAATATTTTACAATGGCCAATTAGGAGAACAAAAAGAAACTTTTGAATTGATTCGTGTTGATGCTCTTGATATGACATGGATCAATTCTGCTGTTATTGAAAGTGCTATACCAGAATTTGGAGCTTTTAATCTACCTTATTTTTTAGTCTCTGATAAACAAGTAGAACAAGCTTATTCTAGTGATAAATTAAATAATTTTTTGACAGAACTTGCAGCACCTTTTGATGTTGTACCTCTAGCTTTATTTGACAACACTTCTCGTTCTTTCCTTGGTAGAAAACCTTATTTAACTCCAGCGGATTTAAAAGGAGAGAAAATTAGAATACAACAATCTCCTATTTATGTAGATATTGTCCAACGTTTGGGAGGCAATCCTATTCCTATTTCTTTTTCTGAAGTATTTACAGCATTACAACAAAAAGTTGTTGATGGCGCTGAAGGAGGACAAGGTACAATGGCCTCTCAACGTTATGGAGAGGTAGTTAAACATTACACATATACCTATACCACTAGACCTGTAAATGTTTTATTATCTTCTAAAACATTTTACAATTCATTAACAGAAGAAGAGAAAAAAGCCATAGTAGAAGCTCGTAATGAAGTTATTACTAATTTTCATTATCAAAATTTCTTAAAATCAGAAGCTAAATTAATTGAAGATGCTAAAGATCTTGGTGTTCAATATCATGAAACAGATATTGAACCTTTTAGAAAAATTTTAGCACCTATGCTTACAGAATGGGCTGAAAATGATCAAAAACGTAAAGAACTATTAGAAATAGTAGCATCTTTTGAGGATAAAAATCAATAAGGAGATCTCATGAAACAATTACAATATATTCTAGAACAATTTTATCAAAAAATAGTGGGTTTAATGGTTCTTTTCATGATGTTTCTTGTTATTTTTCAAGTATTTGCTCGTTATCTATTTGGTATTTCCCCTTTATTTATTGAAGAAGCTGTAACTTATGTTATTGTTACTGTAGGTACATTAGGTGCTGTTTATGGTTTATACAGAAATAAGCACGCATCTTTATCTTTTCTTAGGGAAAAACTACCTGTATCCTTACGGAGATTTCATACCTTATTAATCAATTCAATTGTGATCATAACAATTTTATGCGTACAAGGAATTGGAGGATTTATTTTTACTCAACGTACCCTACATTTAACTTCTACAGGAGTTGGTTATCCATTGTTTTTTTTACATGGCTTAGTTTTTGTAGCAGGGAGTATGGGGGTTGTTCTTATGATTATTAAAACAATTAATGATTGGAAAATAAATGAGGAGTAACATATGCCAGAAATACAAACAGTTTTATTAATATTATTATCTTTATTTGCTATTCTTCTAGTACTAGGTGTTCCAATTTCTATTGCAATTACCTTTTCTTCTATTATTCCTATGCTACTTTATATGCCTTTTAATATCGTAATGATGTCTGCTGCACAAAACTTTCTTGCAGGAATGAATAAATATTCTTTTATGGCATTAACATTATTTATGCTTTCAGGTTCTATTATGAATGAAACAGGACTAGCAAAAAGATTAGTAAATCTTGCAAAATTACTTGTGGGTGGAATCCCAGGATCTATTGCTCATATTAATGTTGTATCAAATATGTTATTTGGGGCTTTATCAGGATCTGCTGTTGCAGCAGCTTCAGCTATAGGAAAAGTAATGATACCATTACAAGAGGAGGAAGGATATAATAAAGAATTTGCAGCTGCTGTTAATATTGCCTCAAGCCCTATTGGATTTTTAATACCTCCTAGTGGAATGTTAATTTTATATTCAACCCTAACTGGTGGTGCAGCCTCTATTACAGCATTATTCTTTGCTGGTTATTTTCCAGGATTTCTTCTAGCTTTTGTCGTTATGATAGTATCTTTTATTATTGCTAAAAAAGAAAAATATGGGACTACTTCTATTTCTTCATGGAGAGAAAGAAGAAAAATATTAGTTGAAGGATTTCCAGCATTAATATTAATAATATTAATAATTGTAGGAATGCTCGCTGGAATTTTTACCCCAACAGAAGCATCTGGTATTGCCGCATTTTATAGTCTTGTATTAGCATTAATATACAAATCTATTACAATGGAAAAATTATGGATTATTTTAGAAGATACTGTTGTAATGACAGGAGCTGTATTATTTCTAGTATCTTCTTCTGCTATCATGTCTTGGTTATTTGCATTTAGCCAAATTCCAAATCTTCTTAGCGAAGTTTTACTTAGTATTGCTGGTAGTAAAGAAGGTATTCTAATTATGATTAATATCATTCTATTAATTGCAGGAATGTTTATGGATGTTGGTCCAATAAATGTTATTTTCACACCATTATTTTTCCCTATTATTATGGAATTGGGGGTAGACCCTGTTCATTTTGGTATCATTATGATCACAAACTCTGCAGTAGGGGTTTGTACTCCACCTGTTGGTAATGTGCTTTTTGTAGGATCTTCCATAGCTAATGTTAGAGTAGATAAAGTAATACCGTGGATTATACCCATGGTTATTGCCCAAATTATTGTTGTATTTATTGTAACCTTTTGGGAATCTGCTGTTCTATTTATCCCTAGAGCTTTAGGATTATATTAAAATAATAAGATTTAATAAATAAAGTTGGGAAAGTGTTTGAAAATGTTGTTAAATTAACAACAGAGATAGACGGTGTCCCTTTTG
>CAMQSH010000079.1 GCA_947036575.1 uncultured Brevinema sp.
CTATCATATCACTAAAGAATTTTGTCTTCAAGAGCTCATTATTCATTCTGATACTATTAGCTTAAAAAAAATATAAATAATCTTTATATAATTCAATTACTTTAATTAAGGAGTATCAATTGATTAAATCGTTATCCGTATATACTACTACTATTATTTTTTGGCTCTCTATATTTGGTACCATTTTTTGTGGCTTACACCCTAAGATTAGAAATTATGTTATCCCTGGCAAAAAAACCATGTCCTTCTGGCAAGCAGCAGCACTTATGTTTACAGGTTTATACTCATCGTCCGTATTATATTGGTCTTTTTTTGAGAGTGTTCTTTTCAAAGATGATCCCAATTTTATAGCCCTATTCCCTGACAAAGTTGGAAATCCTCAATTTCTAACGGCAATGACTTTGTACAATTGGGGTTGGTCACATTATACCATTTTATTTATCGCCATTATTGTTTGTATTTTTGTTTCCAAATACAAAGACATTTATCTAGCTCCTAAACACAAACATCTTCTAAAAGGTATTTTCATATTCTTAGCAATATTTTCTACCTCAAGAATTATGGCTTCTTTAGCTTCTTATATTTTACCATTAAAATTTATTCTTAATATGTTTTCAAGTATTAATCAAAATTGGATTTTAGTATTAGCTCTTTTAGTAACTGTTTTTTGGAGTGCCTCTGGAGGATTGCAACATATCAAAAAGTTTGCTAATTTCTGTGCTATATTTGTACTCATATATACTATTATCTTTGTTACAAAATTATTTTTACTCAATGATGGAGCTACCTATATTACAAAGGTTGCTAAAGAATTTGTATTATTGTCTATTGACCCTGATTTTATTAAAGCTCAATTTCAATTCAACAATCAGTTTATCGCTGATTGGACTATTCTATTTACAACGATACAAATAGTTACTGTCTTACCAGCTTTCTATTTTTTCTATATCATTATGCAAGGCAGAGCTGTTAAAGATTTTATTCTTTTATTTAATATAGCTTTAATTTTACCAACCTTTATTATCTTCACGATAAACTCTTCTCTTGTCCAAATTCTTGCTCAAGAAAATAATTTTCCATTAAGTGCTGATAATTATTTTGATATGTATGCGATGATTTTTGATTATGTAAATCTAGGACATATTGCTGCTATTATATTATTTTTATCAATGTTTACACTAATTGTAACATCTGTTGATTCTATTATTTATGCTTGTGCTAAATACTTGAGTATCCCTATTTTAGTAGATACAGATAGTCACAAACATTCTCCCAAATATCTTGCTTTCATTATTACTTTTCTTGTTATATTGGGTAGTTTCTTAATGTATGTACTGAGTGCCAAATCCAAACCTGCTCTTGCTGTTCGATTATACGAACTAAATTATTATGCTTGTGTCGCTATATTTTTACCATTATTATATATGACTTATAAAGTCATCAAATCTTTCTACGAAAAAAAAACAAATAATACATTATAGGAGTATTTTATGCAATTTTTAAGTTTATTAGCTGTATTTGTATTTATCGCAGTAAACCAAACCCACGCTTATTTAGATCCCAATTCAGGAAGTGGATTAATCGCTTTTTTAGTAGCGATCTGTGCTGGATTAGCATTCTATGGCAAAAAGATTTTTTACGCCATCAAAAATAAAGCTAAAAAAGACGATTAATGAATATATTTTCCTTTTTTAAAGCATCTTCTCTTTATAATAAAACAATAGTAAAATATCCAAATGCTATTGTTTTATTTTCAGAAGGAAATGTCTACAAAAACACAAAAATTCCTCTTCTCGTAGAATTATCAAAACATACTCATATTATTTACTTAACTCTTGATCCTAGTGATAAATTATTACTAAATCCTTACCCAAATACTAGTAGCTTATTAGTAAGTTTGGATTTTTTAGGTTCTTTATTTCTAAAAAGAATTAGTGCCAAATTATTTATCACCACTACGCCAGGATTGGGAGCTTTAGCACTCAAAAAGTCCAAAAACATAAAACATTATAGTAATTATATGCATGCTCCCGTGGATATCCATTATTATGCAAAATTCTCTTTTGATTGTTTTGATAGTATTGTGTGTTGTGGTGATTTCCAAATAAAAACTTTAACTCACCTAGAGCAACAGAGAGATTTCCCTGTTAAACAGAAAATATCTCTCGGCGTTCCTTATTACGATATTATGCTTCAGGAGTATTCTGATTACCCTAATCAAGATCATACTACCCATAAAACAATCTTAATAGCTCCTTCTTGGGGGAATAGTAATTTTCTTAATTATTATAAAAAAGATCTTATTGGTACTTTACTCAAACAAGATTATCATGTTATTTTACGACCTCACCCTCAAAGTTACAAACATGAACCAATGCTCATTAACTCTCTTATATCCAAACATAAAACACATCCAAACTTTTTTATAGATAAAAATATTTCTAATATTGAAAGTATGAAAAAAGCTGATTTATTAATCTCTAGTTATTCTGGAATGATCTTTGATTTTATTTTTCTCACAGAAAAGCCCTGCATCTTATTTGATATCAAACATATGGGGACTAATTTTGAAAAACAAGACATTGACTTTCCTAGCTGGGAAGAAAATCTCATACCCAAGATTGGAAAACTTGTTTCTTTAGAAGATGATATTGACATCACAGCTATTTTAGAAGAAATTAACTCCAATCAAGAGACTATTCTTTCTAATATTCGTACTGCTAAGAATCAAATTAGTAATTTCGGAGATTCAAGTTCAAAAATAGCAGAATTTTATCTTAACAAATTAGGAGAACTTCATGGCTAATCTTTTATATACTATCCTTATCCAACCGCTAGTATCTCTTTTTTCTTTTGTGATTGATTTCAGTACCCCTATTGTCTCTTTACCTTTTAGTATTATTGCCTTATCTGTTTTTGTACAATTAATTTCTATCCCTCTTTATATCATTGCTCATAAAATAGAAAAGATAGAAAAAGATCTACAAAAGATCATTACTCCTGAATTAGCTGTTTTAAAAACACTCTACAAAGGCGAAGAATTATTCAATCGTACAGATGCTCTTTATAAAAGATTGCATTATAACCCTCTACTTAGTTTTAGAGCATCTATGTCTTTATTTTTGGTAATTCCTTTTTTTATAGCTGCTTATAACACTCTTAATTATAATCCTATTTTTAACAATGTTTATTTTTTAGAGATGTTTAATCTTAGTAATCCTGATGGCTTATTATTTGGTATTAATATCTTACCAATTTTAATGACTCTTTTTAATCTTATTGCTATCAAATCTAGTAATCCAAAAAAAGATCTTTTCGATCAAAGTAATACAATGCTACTCCTTCTTAGTATCTTCTTCTTAGTGTATCTCTATAATTCGGCCTCTGCATTATTATTATATTGGACCTCGAATAATCTTATCTATATGATACGCTTAATTATTACTTCAAAAAGTCCCGCTATAAAATAGATTTATTTGATATAATATATTAAAATCAACTAAGGATATTATATGAATTTATTAGCTGTTTTTATAGGTGGTGGACTTGGAGCATTGTGTAGACATCTTACTAATCTTTTTTTTATTCACCATATAAGCTATTGGGCTACCTTTATCATTAACATTTTAGGGAGTTTTTTAATAGGTTGTATTGGAGCAATATTCTACCACAAGCTTTCTTTTATCTCACCTACACTCAAATTATTCCTTGTTACTGGGTTTTTAGGTGGATTTACTACTTTTAGTTCTTTTCAATTAGAGTTATTACTACTTGTTCAGGATAATCAATATCTTCAAGGATTTATCTATAGTATCTTGTCTCTTATCGTAGGATTTTTAGCTGTAAGCTTAGGTTTTTATCTAGTGCTAAATATTATTAAATAATCTTATTTTATCAATCAAAAAACCACCTTCTATCATGAAGGTGGTTTTTTATAAATATTAAACTTAGATATAGAGTCCTATTAATAATTCGATACACGTTGTAACAAATAATACAAGAAATATTTTACTACAGAATTTTAACCAAATAGGATAATCAATTCGAGCAAGTGTCAATCCTCCCATAACTACAGAAGAGGTAGGAGTGATTAAATTAGCCATTCCTGATGCTGATTGAAAAGCTGTTACAACTAGACTAGGAGGAACATCTGCAAACTCTGCTAAAGGGATAAAAATAGGCATCGTGAGTGTTGCAAGTCCTGAAGTAGACGGAACAAGTAGCGCAAGTGGGAAAAAGAAAATATAAGCACTAATAATAAAAAAACCTTGATGAAGATTTGTTAATGCCATCTCTCCCCAATAAAGCATCGTTGCTGTCATTCCACCAGCATCCATTACCAAAGTCAAGCCTCGAGAAAGACCTACGATCAATGCTACTGGTGCCATGTCTTTTACTCCACTGAGAAATACGGTGATGATTTCTCTTTCATTCATTCCATTAATTTTTCCACAAATAATCGTAGAAATAATAAATAATGTTGACATCTCTCCAAACCACCAAGTTCCTAGTGCTGGTAATTTACCAAGAGCCATTCCTAGAAAAGGAATATTATAAATAGCAAGAGCAAGATTGTCAAAGATCATAATACCAAATTTACTTCCCCAAGGAATAACCCCTAAAGACATAATAAAAAATGTGAGTCCAAAAACAATAAGAATCGCTTTACGTCTAGGAGTAAATTCAATCGCTGCTTTATCATCTTGACCTAAGAAGAATTTTTCATTTTCTTCCCTCATATTTGCTACAAGAGAAAGAGTTGGATTTTTTTTTATCTTTCTAGCATAATTTATAACAATGAGACAAAGCAATATTAATTGCACTACTAAAGTACCCAAACGTAAGAACATCCCATCTCCAATAGATATTCCAGCAATACCTGACGCTACACCTGTTGCAAAAGGGTTAACTGTTGAATTTAAAACCCCTACATTAGAAGCTACCAAAATCACCGCTATTGCTGTCAAAGTATCAAAACCTAATGCCAACATTACAGGAATTAGAAGAGGATAAAAAGATAAAGTTTCTTCAGCTAATCCAAAAGTAGTTCCCCCTAATGCCATAACACTCATCAATATAGGAATGATTAGTAACTCCTTTCCCTTGTAACGTTTGATGGTAGCGTAAATTCCAGCATCTAATGCTCCAGACTGCAATATTAACGCAAGAAATCCACCTATAATAAATATAAATAAAGCAATATCTTTTGCTTCGTAAAAACCTTTAATCGGAGCTTGTAATACATCCCATAAGCCTTGAGGTTGTTGTTCTATTCTACTATAAGTACCAGGAATAGGCACTTCTCTACCTATTTCTGCATTCAGAGTGTATTGGTATTCACCAGCTGGAACAAACCAGGTAAATAATGCTGTTATTAATGTCAGAAGCATAACTACAGTAAATACGTGAGGTGTTTTTAATTTAAATTTTGTCATAAAAAATCCTATTGTGATAATTTGTGAATAGCTCTTCCATAAATAATAAAAGCTCTATCAACATCATTGATAGTAATATGTTCGTTTGCCAAATGAGCTGTTTTGGGACTATCTGGAAATACCATTCCATAAGTAACAAAATTTTTCATAGCACGAGAGTAAGTAGCTCCACCCATAGAAAGAGGTGTAGTATCAAAATCTGTCTCTTCTCCATAAATATCACATAATGTTTTTACAAGAGGGCTATCTTTGGATACATAAAGAGAGTTTAATTTGTCGTGCTGCTTAGCTTCAAAACCACTATTTTTAGCGACTTTATTGAATTTGGAAATAATCTCATCCATCTCAAAAGTAACAGGCATTCTTAAATCTAAATATAATTTAGAATGATCTTTATTAACATCGATACGAGCAAGATTACATTTTAATTCTCCAGAAACATCGTCTTTAAGTAACCCAAATATTGGTTCTGCAAAAGGTGATAGAGCAAATTTACTAGTAATAAAATCAACAGTTGGTGATATAATTCCTATTTCTTTGAGACAATGTGCTAAACGTTGAATAGGATTGATTCCTTTTTCTGTATCTTGAGCATGAGCAGCTTTACCAAGTATTCTTACGCCTTTGTCAATCAATTCATAATCAAAATTATTTTTTTTAAGAGAAGCTATAAGCTCATCTTGTTTGATATCAGTATAGTCAATAGAAGCTGGGACGGAGTTAAACGCTCCACTACTACTGATAGTAATATCTTCTCCCTTAGCTGTCAATATTACTTGCCAAAGTCCTTTTTCTGCATAAATAACAGGAAATTTGGAATCAGGAGTAAATCCTATACTAGGAATTTCTTCAATTTCGCAATAACGAAAAATACAACGCCAAAGGCTTTCTTCATCTGTTCCAAAGATAAAGCGAATTCTTTTGTTAAAGGTACAGCCAACATTCATAAGGGCCTTAGCTGCATAGAGAGCAACAATAGTAGGTCCTTTATCATCAGAAGTACCTCTAGCTATAAGATTACCATCTTTTTCGATCAAGGTAAAAGGATCATTATCCCATTGGTCGATATCAGCAACAGGCACGACATCTAAATGCCCTAAAATACCCATCATTTCTTTACCTTCACCTATCTCAGCATAACCGTAATAACCTTTAGGGTCTTTGAATGTCTTGAATCCTAATTTTTTACAAGTATCTAGCATATGATCCAAACACTTTTCTATCTCAACCCCAAAAGGGTGTGAAGTATTAGCGTTAGCCTCTGAGGTATCTAAGATGCTGGGATAGGCTACACTTTCTTTGATTGTTTGAATAATTTCAGGTTTTAAACTGTTATATTCTTTAATCAATTCTTCTCGAATATTCATTATTTTCTCCTATGTTAGCAGGTTATTAATTTATTTGTTATGTTGTAGTATAACAAAAATCATTCAAAAAGTAAATATTTACTATATTAAAGATTGATTTATGTAGTGGTATTTTGTATAATGCCTAATAAGAACTGTCTTAGTAAGACCAAAAAATAAAAATTATAGAGGCTTTTTATGGCAAAATATGACGATGCTTCATGGCATTATGAAGGAGAATACCCAGAAGATTTGCCTACAACAAATGCTGCCACCCACATTGGAATGTTTTTAGCATGGTGTTTTGAAATGGGATTCGCTTCTGAAGAGTTGATAGAAAATGAGAGTGAAAATATAGATCTTGTTATTTCACATAAAATGACAGGAGCAAAAATTTTAATAACAGAATTGGATGAAAAATTCTCTGATAACGATTTAAATGACTTGGGGAATTCGTTTGCTCAAAGTTATTATGAAGATGACACAAAATTTACTAAGAAATATTCAAGTTATATTGACGACTACTGTGATATATTGGGTACAAATGACGAGCAAACATTATACCATGTGAACGATACCTGGGAAAACTACGAACTGCTAAAACCTATACTTGACACTAGATTTGAGGAATGGAAGAAATTTGCAAATTATAAATAACATTGATCTTACTAGATTATTATTTGATAATAATACACAAAGGAGCCTACTATGGCAAAGCACATTGCACTTTTACGAGGGATAAATATAGGTGGTAAAAATAAAATATCTATGCCTTTATTAAAAATCGCCTTTGAAGAAATTGGTTTTTTAGACGTGATTACTTATATCAATAGTGGGAATATTATTTTTTCTAGTAATATTCAAGATAAAAATGAACTGATACAAAAATGTGAGTCTATAATCTTAGATAAATTTATGTTAAACATTCCTATTACCATTATATCCGCAAAAGAATTATCGGATACCTTGAAAAATGTCCCAACATGGTGGGATATAGACAAAGAATCAATACATTATGCGATTTTTGTGATTCCTCCCCTTAGTGTAGAAGAAGTTTTTGAGGCTGTTGGTGAAGTAAAACCAGAATACGAAAAGGTTACTCATCATGGTACTGTGATTTTTTGGTCTGCTCCCTCAAAAACTTTTTCCAAAGCAAGATGGTCAAAGATTGCAAGCTCATCAGTAAATAATAATGTTACCATTAGAAATGCCAATACCGTAAACAAATTACTCCTGCTGACAAAATAAACAAAAATATTTTGAAAATATTTTGAAAATATTTTGAAAATATTTTCAAAAAACTATTGACATATTTTGATAAGTGTTTTATAATAATGATGTAATCATTTCAATTATCTATAAATAGATAATTTTTATCTATCTTTATTTTAAAGAAGGATAGAGTTTTGTTATAAAAACTCTTTTTTCATTTTAAAGTAATAAAATAGTACTATATTTATTTTACCTATGAATCAGGTGAATTTACAATAATTGCTCATAGCAGTTTGTAATTTTAATGATTCATAGGTATAGATAGAAATATTTGTCTTTGATAGTTGAAATGATTACAATACAAACTCTATGAGCTTTATTATTTATAGGTATATTATATCTAATTGCTCATAGCAGTTTGTATATTTTAGAGCAAGCGGTATAAATAGAAATATTTA
>CAMQSH010000080.1 GCA_947036575.1 uncultured Brevinema sp.
CATCTGTTACCAAACATTCAACTGTCATCAAAAATCAAACAAAAACAAAGAAAAATAAAATCATGTTATGCTTTCAAGAGAAAAACCCTTTTTTCCTTTTTTTTTTTAAACACAAATGTACTCTTCATCTTGGAACGGTGGAGTATATTCAGGAGCGTGTGATTGCATGGCAATTTGGGCAAGAGTATGTGATACCGCTTTATCTATTGACCGCGTAACCAAACCTCTGGCACACGGAATTATACAACATCCACACAAAAGTAGAAACGCAATTACGGTGGCCAGAGATACTAGGAGTGATGCCATCTCTGTTCTCCATTTACCAAACATGGAGTCAAACCATCCTGTAATGGAAGTATCTACTCCGGAGTTCCCTGCCAGCTCATCCCTCAATGATCTAAGGCCTTCCAGTGCCTTAGTCACAGAGCCATCCGGGGCAGTGTTATTAGGAATGAACGTACAGCAAGCATCTCCGAACATTACGCAAACACCCCCTCTGTCCGCCAATAACATGTCCAATGCCATCCTATTCTGCCATGCCATCAAAGAGGTGGCATCTAATTGCTCTGCCAGTCCCTTAAGGGCAGTGAGTGTGTGGTTGACAAAACGCTGTTGATTGTAATAGATATAATTGATCCAATCCACATTTTTATTGATTGTAGGCCAAAGGACGATGGATTCGAAGCCTGCTGCTATTTGGTTACGTGCCTTGAACTCATCTGGAATACCCCGCGGAACTCCAATACTATCAAGACGAATGTTTTTATCAAATGATCCAAGTGGAGCATCCCTCTTGACCCTGCCCCCGTGTCTCTGGTCTGAGTTTGGCGCTTCTATCGGAGATTTCAACCTACCAATTGTGATGGGCAAAATTATCATCACTGGAGTGCAGGTTCCTGTCCAATTGCGTGGCAGTGTCTGAACCATTCTCTCCTTACTGCCGCATGCCCACCAGACATCAGCCCTTGGTCGGGCATCAGGGTTAAACAAATTCAGACTGGGCCTGAAGGGTGATGACATTACAGCGGAGCTATTGTTACCCACAAAAGTAACCGTACCATTCTCAAACATCGTCCACGTGGACTCACAATATGGAAATCTACCTCTAATGGCTGATTCGTCTGATCTATGAGCCGTAAAACACTCGTAATTACCCTTTGCAAATTTACACGGTGGTGGCTGGCTAGGCTGTTTTGGAGATGGAAAAAGTAAGCGTATGTCCGCGCACACATCTTTGCTTGTGTCGTCAGGTGTAGTATCTAATGTTAAGAGGCATTGCAGTCCATACTCTGAGTTTGTCGAATTCAGGGGGAATGGTGTCGTGACGAGAGTTGGTCTCGCTGTTGCACAGACATAGCAATCATCATGCGAATGTTGTCGAGCTGTATATTCGGCCCATCGGAGCCACCGGTTGTCATCTGTATGACCAGTTTTATACGCAACGGCATCTTCCTTCTGAAACCTTTGAATAATATCCAAGTTAGGACCGTCTAATGGTAGCGGAGTAACCTCTGTGTCTACATTAACATTTGGGAAACCCATCTTCAAAGAGCTGGAGAAATGCTCTCCCCAACTGTTGCTATCCGGACATTTAGATTTGTCTGAACACCCAGGAAGTATCTTAATATCGAATTGACCCAGTGTATCTGCCCCCATGGACTCAGTCCCAATATAGTACGACCCTTGGTCGTCTCGTTGTACATTTTCAATGCTCACTATGACCTTATTACACTCGTGCCCCTCTCTTGTACATGAACGTTCCGATTGGTATTCTGTGGTGACTGACCATCGCTTTGCCCGCATATGGAATGGATTGTATTGCCCGTTACTGTCAGTATTTACAAAAACCTGAGACCATGTTTGGCATGGTGCGTCACATACATATTTTGGATCCTTTGTTCTAGCCATAGCCCACTGTCTCCCACAATAAGTGAGTTCACACACATCCAGTGGAAATGACACAGTTTGTCCTTCATTGAGTGAAACGGTGGCTGCCAATGTCTCTGGTATTAATAGTCCACAATATATTACCAGAACAGAAACGGGTAGTCTTCTTTTTCCCCGCTCCTCCATGGTGGCTGAAAAAGGGGCCGTCCGTCTTAGATGAGGAAAACTGTGTGCGTTGTGAGACGAGGAGCAGCGTTCGTTGCACACTCACTCGTCTTGATTGTCTTGTTCTGGGCTTAGAGGGGTTGTCGTTGGGCTTTCTTCCAGTGGTCCTGTTGAGGGTTCCTCGATCAATGCTGGTACTCGTCTGCAGTGCTGGGCGTGGACCCAAGGTCCTTTTCCGGGAACCTTTACCGCCGAGTGGGTGACCAGAAGGATTTGGACCGGTTTCGACCACCTCGGTGATTTCCACGACTTCCGTTTGTGCTCCTTCACCACCACCCAGTCTCCTGGTTTGAGCGTGTGGAGAAACCCCTTCGTCGGATGTGGTAGGGCCTCCTTCACCTGCTCGTGCACCTGTTGGAGAGTTTTGGACAAGGAAGAGCAATAAGCCAACATGCCGTCATCACTTTGTCCCAATGTTTTGACATCCCCGGTTAACGGGCCGATGCCTGTGTTCGGGGGGCGACCGAACAACACCTCATAAGGTGATAACCCGTTTTTAGCACGCACCCGTGATCGCATGTACATAAGTACGACGGGAAGCGCTTGAGGCCAGCTGAGGCCTGTATCGAGACAACATTTAGTGAGTTTGTTCTTTAAAGTACCGTTTTCTCTCTCTACCGCTCCTGCACTTTGAGGATGGTAGACACAATGTCTCTTAAAATCAATACCGTAATACTTTCCGAGTTGACTCATTGTTGTGTTGGCGAAATGTGTACCGTTATCACTAGTTATTTTTCGCGGTATTCCCCATCGCGGAATAATTTCTTTTATGAGCGCTTTCGCTACCGCAAAGGCATCAGCTTTTGACGTGGGAAAAGCTTCAACCCATTTGGAAAACATGTCCACGATTACCAGAACATATTTTTTCCCTTCGGCTGGTGTCAGTTCTATAAAATCCATCATCAGATGATCAAATGGACCGTTAGGTTCCGGATGGGCTGCTTGTTCTGTCTGTATGCCCCGGCCTATGTTACACTGAGCACACACCATGCACCGCGAACAAAAATTTTTAGTGTAATTTGTGAATCCTTTGGTGAACCAATGTTGTTGTAGTGTGCTCACCATCCCTCCTTTTGACACATGGTCTTTCCCATGTGTCAACTTCGCATAGTAGGGAAAAAACCAGGCCGGCAAGCATGGCTTGCCGTCTGGAGCGCGCCAAACACCATCTTCTTTCTTACAGCCCTTATGCTTCCATGCTAATGTTTCCTTTTGTGGAGCATGGGCCTGAATTTCCTGTAATGACAGTTCGCTGTCATATTCCGCATCTTTTTGTAATGCAGCTGCGGTCGTGGCAGGGGAATGTTTCCCTGCAGCGAACTTCGCAGCTGCATCAGCTAAAGCGTTGCCTTTTGACACATTGTCTGTATGGCCGGTATGTGCATCGCATTTGACAACCGCTATCTGAGCTGGGAGCAAGATAGCATCCAACAGATCTGCAACCAGTTCAAAGTGAGTTATGTGTTTACCTGCTGATGTGAGGAAACCTCTCTGCTTCCACAATGTACCGAAGTCATGCACAACCCCAAAAGCATACCTGCTGTCTGTGTAAATCGTAACTCTCTTCCCTTTTGCATATTTACACGCCTGTGTTAACGCTACTAGTTCTGCCGCCTGAGCTGAATAGTTTGCCGGTAATCTTCCACTCTCTATTGTTTGATGCAATGTTACTACAGCATAGCCAACACAATTCCCTCCCATATCCCCGCCCCGGGAGGCGGAGCCATCTACAAACAGTTCTTCATCTGCGTTGGGAATTGGTTGGTCCCTCAGGTCAATCCTAGGAGAACAAACAATAGAAACAATAGCACAGCAATCATGTGGCTCTCCATCTCCTGGTATGGGAAGCAAAGTAGCAGGGTTTAACACGTTACATCGTTTCACTGTAATGTTAGGCATGTTTAACAGTGTGTTATTATATCGCAGCCATCTTGCTGCTGATAGCCTGGATGTCTTCTGCTCTATCAGCAGGGCTGCAACTGCATGGGGAACCAATAGGGTTAAAGGCGCATAGCCTACAAAATCTCTAGAGGCCATCACCGCCTTTTCTGCCGCTGCTACTGCTTTCAGGCAGAGTGGTAGGCCTGCCGCTACCGGATCCAACCTGCTGGAGAAATAGGCTGTCGGCCTCAAGCGTCCCCCGTGGTCCTGTGTCAATACTGATGTCATGAAGTCCCCTTTTATGTCTACCATTTGGGTGAATGGTTTAGTCGGGTTAGGAATGCCCAGAGTTGGTGCTGATGCCATGGTTGACTTCATTTCAACGAAAGCTGTTTCTGCTTCCGGAGTCCACTTTATGCGGCTGTTGGAGGTTAGACCAGGCCCGTGTGCGATTGCGCTCAACGGGCTCTCCAGTGTGCTGTAATCTTGAATAAACTGGCGACAGTATGATGTCATACCTAGGAAACTCAACATGTGTTTCACAGTTACTGGTTTAGGTATATTCTGAATAGCAGTTACACGTGTTGAGGTAAGTTTCTTCTCTCCCGGGGTCAAAGCATGACCCAGGAAGGTTACCTCTCTCTTGCACCACTGGAGCTTCTTGCGACTGGCCTTGTGTCCTTTGTCATACAGGTGACGTAGTAGAGTCACTGTGTCTGCTTTACATGCCTGCTCAGAGGGAGAACACAACAACAGATCATCCACATATTGCAACACTACACTACCTTGTGGTAGTTCTAAATCTTCTAAGTCTGTTTGTAGTGCTGCATTGTAGATTGTTGGGGACTCACAGTACCCCTGGGGAAGTCTGGTCCACGTGTAGGTTTTTCCTTCGAAGGTAAAGGCAAACCAGAACTGGCTGTCTGGGTGTACCGGTACGCTAAAGAATGCATTTGATAGGTCGACCACTGAAAAATACTCAGTATCACCAGGAATTTGTGAGAGGATGGTGTATGGATTAGGTACCACCGGCGCCCGTGGATGCACTGCGGCGTTCACTGCTTTCAGGTCCTGCACAAATCTCCATTCCACTGGCTCTCCCGGTGCTCTGATCTTTTTAACTGGGAAAATAGGTGTTCTGACAGGAGAGTTATTACATTCTACTATAACTCCTGCCTGGAGGAGTGACTCAAACACTGGTTTAATCCCTTCCGCTGCCTCTCTCTTGATTGGATACTGATGTGCACATGGTCTGAATGTTGATTTTGGTACCACCTCTACTGGTTGCATGTTCTTTATTAGACCTACATCATACTTCCCCTGGGCCCAGAGTGCAGTAGGTAATGTGTCTAATTCCGGAATTATTTCTGATGACGTCATCATTTGTATAGCTTCATGTGAATTTGAACCTTTGTTTTCCGCTATGGATATTGTTCTTTGTACAGTGACATGTGAACAGAGCGTCTGTTTGAATACCTTTTCCCCATTCACGTAATTTTGATGGGTGTCTTCCCTCCCCGTGGGCGTCCACTCTGTTGCCTCGCTACATGTTTTCACCCAGGGGCCCAAATCCCTCCACTGATCCTTTTGCCCTTTGGCTAGGGACACGTGTGGGAATGAATAGGGTACATCAAATGGAGAAGGTCGCTCAAATCTGGAAACAGACGTTTCTGCATTCATGCTATTGGGATTTGATTTCAACGTTTGTGCCGTAATGAATTCCACAGTTGCCGCACATTTGGATCCTGACCAATACATTTCGTTCACCCCCAATCTTTCTAACTGTTTCTGTTTCTCTTCTTTACCAAACCACTTTTCTTCATACTCTATGTCTTGCCCTGTCGATATGTGTGCAATACAATGTAAATGTTGTGGATCCCTTAGCTGTGCCCCTGGGTCAGCTCTATCGTTGGCCATATCTACCAATTGTTGATTTACTGCTCCAACGGCTGTGGGTATCAACTCGTACTGATAGATGTAGAGGGGGGTGTCTAGATTGTATTTTACCATACAAAGACTCTCAGGTATACTTTTGGAAACTATCACACCGTCTGGTGTGGATTCTATGCACAGTCCTAGTTTACACATTAGATCTCGTCCTAATAAATTGAGGGGAGCGCATTCCGACAGTAGGAACGGATGCCATCTAGGTCGACACACGTTAAAGGGACGGTGAATGGTTCTTTAACGATTACCCCCGCCGCGGTTAGAGAGCGTACTGTACGTCCGCTTAGTTTAACTTTAGGATTAAGTTTTTTCATCATAACCGAATTTGTTGCTCCTGAATCTACCAAGAATTCTATTTTGTTTCCCTCTATGTTTAACTCTATGGTGGGAAGTGTTTGCCATGGTGTTAGGTCTAAATAGGCATAGGTTCCTGGTGGGTAATATTTTTTTTCTAAATAGCTTATGGCTTGTGTAATTTGAGTGGATGCGGTGTCTAGTGCGATACTTTCCGTACACTGCTCCTCCTTTGATCCGGGACCTGGACACGTCTCCGCCTCTCCCTCCTTTCCTCGCCCCGGAGCCTGATGTCAATCGTTGCAAGGCCCCTCGCAGTTTCTCCGATCGCCTTTGTTTCCGCGCTGGTCTTGCATTCTCCGGTCGGGTTTAGGGCAGTCGTATATCCAGTGTCCTTTTTCCCCGCAATTGTAACACACATCTCGGCCTTGTTCTTGGCTATTCCGGAAACCATCTTGTCTCCAGTAACCCCCTCGGCCCCGGCCCCGGCCTCGGCCCCGGCCTCGGCCTTGTTCTCGGCCTTGTTCTGGCCTCCTCATTATGGCCACGCTAGCAGCGTGGAGGGCCACAGCTCTGGTCTCGTTGATCTTTTCGGACTGTCTCTTTGTTTTGTCCTGGATATGGTCTGCATGCTGAACAATTTTCATCAATCGCTCATGCTTCCAACCAACCAGTGCATCTTTGATTTCATCAGCTGTTGTTCCCGTCAGGCCGTCCAAGAAGTAGCTCTTCAAGTGGGCTTCCCATGGCCCGTATTCCGCGTTGCCGTCGGCGGGCCGTTCGATGCCACAGTTCTCATTATACACGTCTGTGATACGACTTAGATATGTATAAATGTTCTCATTTTCAAATTGTCTGATGCTGTGAATTTTTGCGAGGTTGACGTTGACTGGATATATTCTGGTCAATGCCTGGACCAG
The DNA here is from genome assembly GCA_947036575.1 of uncultured Brevinema sp. Taxonomy (GTDB): domain Bacteria; phylum Spirochaetota; class Brevinematia; order Brevinematales; family Brevinemataceae; genus Brevinema_A. The sequence goes on from CAMQSH010000080.1 coordinate 7,155, forward strand.
TGCTGCCACCATAGCATGGTAGGGCGCGTTGTTGATGTGACCGTAGTCCACCTCCACCAGTCGGAGATTGTCCGTCGCAGCTGGTAAAGCTTGGCTCACTCGTCCGATATTAGCACCTAGATGGAGGGTTAGAAGGCGGCGGAGTTCACCCTGGGTAGGTTTTATCTCCTGGATAAGAATCAGGAGTTTTTCGGAGAACTTTTGACCACCGCATTCCCATGGTTTCGGAAGGGTTGCAACCGCCTCCTTCATGTCCTTATGGCTCCAATGACGAAAAACCATCATTGGTCCCGCTTGGCCTGCCACTTCCACCAGTGGACACAGTACTCCTTCGGCGTCTGTATCGTCGCCACTGCTTTCGTCCTCCGAGGTGTCATATTTCATCTGGGTAACGGATCGGGTTACCGGATGACCCTCCCTTGGCTTTGGTATCCGCGACTTTCTCTTTTTCTTCTTTGTGTCGTTATTAGATGTGTATACTGGCGGTGTTAACGTCGGGTATAGGGGAGCCGTGACGTAGGGTAGTTGTCCTGGTTGGACCGGCTGGACCGCTGGCTGAACCGCTGGCTGGAGCACTGCTTGGGGCGCTTGCAGGATCGCTGGCTGGGGTTGGATGGCGGGAGGGGGGGGCGCGTTGTCCAAGTCCGGGTCTAATTTAACAAGACTAAATGCAGATGGGTTATTTTTCTCCCCATCCCTCCCCATTTTATCTCGTTTAGTCTTGTTTTCCCGTCTTTCTGCCTCTTCCTTCCATAACATATACATTTCCCAATCCCCTTTATACTTATTTTTAGCCTTTTTATTTTTAGTTTCCTCTTGCTTCTCTATCATTTTCTGTTTTAAATTCACCAATTGTGCGACACTTAGGCTTCCCGTTGGCCAACCCAATTTCTCCCATTCGGCAATTGACCTTGTTACTGTTTTACCATATTTATTTTTCATAAAAATGCAATTTGCATTGTCAGCTTTAGGCGACTCTTCTCTGCCTTGATTATTACCCATTTTCACAATTTACTTAATTATTCTACTCAATTTACTCTTCTTAAAAATCTTCCTTATCCTAACTATTTAAATCGGATGACCTAAACTTCTTTTATTCTACCTTATTGTTCGCATATGATGTTGGCCAACTCTTGATTCACTTCACCTCTACTTACACGGCGTCCCGTGTTTTTTTGAAACTCCTATGTTTCCTATGGCCATTTCACACGCCCCTCCGTGTAGGAGTATGACTCCCGTTCTTTTACGCCCCCCTCGACGATGGAGATCAATACCAGTCCTT
>CAMQSH010000081.1 GCA_947036575.1 uncultured Brevinema sp.
CTGATATTATACCCAACCCTGACTCAAAATACGAAAAAAAGAGAATTATTTAATGAGAGAATCATGTTTGAAGATATAAGTTATATGATCGCTATTTCCGCTGTTTTATTGATCGCTTTAGTATTTGCATATTTGATTGTTATTATTCCTAATAGGAATTCTCAACTTCAAGAATTTCTCGAAAAAAAAGACTATAAATCAGCTGAAATCCTCCTTCTTGATATTCTAAAAAAAACACCTAAAAATCCCAAAATATTAGCGACTTTAGGTGATATTTATTGGACAACAGATAGAGAAGAACAAGCAGTTGAGGTGTTTGAAAAATTAATAAAGATATCAAATGTATCTCCAGATATTGCTACAATACCATTATTTCGATTGGCTACTTGGTACACCCAAAAAGATCTTCTCTTAGAAGCCTCTGAAATTTTAGAAAAATTATTAATCTTAGAACCTAAAAGCACTCAGTATCTTTCTTTATTAGGTGATATTTATCGTAAAAAAAATGATTTTGAAAAAGCTATTGATACCTATAAAGCTGTTATATCTTTGAATGCTAAGGATATTTCATCTTGGAGAGCACTTGCTTATATTTATTTTTCTTTAAATATGCATATAGATGCACAACAGGCTTTTTTAAATCTTGTTGCCCTTGATACAACAGACCCTGATTATATATTCAAATTAGCAAAGCTTAGTGAACTAATGGGGGACTCCAGCAAAGCCTTCAAATATTATGAAAAAATCGAAAAATTTAATGATCCTCATTATACTTTTAGAGCTACAAGAAAAATGGCTTCTATTTATAAATTTCAAAATAAATTTGAAAATTGTTTAAAATTATTAGAAAAAGCCTGTGCTATTATTGAAGAAAATCCAAATTTTTCATTCCAAAAAGAAGATATTTTAGACACTCGTTATCAATTAGCAGAGCTTTATTTGTCAAATGATCTTATTCATTTAGCAATAAAAGAGTGGGAAAAAATACTGAAAATCAACAAAAATTATCTTGATACTGCTCAAAAATTTGAAATATATTATACCCGTCAATCACTTGATTTTTTTATAGATATTCTTACTCACAGAGGGACTGAATTAATAGACCTTATTTCTAATTTTATTATGTCGCTTGGTTACGCTATTGATTCTATTCAAAGTTTTGGAGATGAAGCTTTTGATTTTTTTGTTTCCGAATCTTCTGATAGATGGAAAGAGCTTAGAAGAAGAAAAAATGTTTTATCATTTTGGTGTTCTAACGATCCTCTTCCAGCTGACATAGCTACTCGCTTGGCTGTTGCTATTGAATCCAGAGGAATAGCACATATTTATATTATTTCCGCTGGTCCGATTTTATCAGAAACAAGAGCGAGACTTTATAAAAAAGATATTACCCTATATGACCAAAATAATATACAGGAGCTTATGGATGCCAGAAAAGAAATCGTCACCAGCCACTAAATCACATGTGATTTTTATTATCCTTTTTATGAGTATTGCCACTATTATCACTTTGTTTACTATTTATGAATTTTTTATTATAGGCAATCCTTTTATGGATCCTATTACTCCCAATCTTTTATGGGGTGGAATTTTTTTAGTAACATTTTCTTTAGGATTTCGTTATTTTACTTTAAAAAAATAAGTATATTAAGTATATTATAATAAGTATATTAAAAGAAAAGAAAGGTATTATGAAAAATCAACATTGGATCTCTAAAGATGCTTCTGGGATAGAGAATTATTATAATCCTATCTTTGATCAACACACTATTTATACTCCTTATAGAAGTGCTCCTATTTTTACTACGAATAAAAATGTCAAAACAATAACTCCTACTAATATAGGGATTGAAGAACATTATTGTCCATTTTGTTTAGGAGAAAGTTTTTTAGCAACTCCTGAAAAACTGCGTTCTGTCAAATCACAAGAACAAATTACTTATATCCCTTACCCTGCCTTACAAGATGATTCTCAAAATGTCTTATTTAGAAGACAGGCTAATTTATTTGAAATTATTTGTTATGATTATTGGCAAGACAAATATAATATTATTACCCCACCCGAAGACCTAGTAAGAATAGATAAAGCCTTTGATGATCCTCAACTAAAGAGTTCTCTTCAAGGACTCCTCCAACTCAACTTACAAAAAAACAATCAAGATATCAAAGATTTTTCTATTGCTGAACAAAAAAAAATGTGTGAATATTTTTATAATGGCTTTCATGAATTATTAACTTCGGGAAGACATTATTTACCACAAGCGACGAACTCTTCAGAATTATTCCATTCTGGGTATATTCCTTGGGCTGACCATAGAGTATCTTTTGAGATGATTTGTAATACTATTACAGATATGTGTGCTCGTAATCCTTTTATTACTTTTATTACTGTTTTTCAAAATTGGCTTTCTGAAGCTGGTGCGTCCATAGAGCATTGGCATAAACAAATATTAGGTATTGATTTTTGGGGGCATGTACTCCTTCGTGAGGCATCGCTCACTAAAGACTGTTCTACTTTTTATAGAGATTTTATTTGTGAAACCATCAATCAAGAAAATTTATTAATCGCTGAGAATAAACATGCTTTTGCCTATATAGAGATAGGTGGGAAAACAGGACGTATTACTATTTGTTCCAAATCAAAAAATCTAAGACCTCAAGAACATACTTTAGAAGAAATACATGCAATGAGTGATTTGTCTCATGCTATTTTAAGCACTATAACTCCACTAACACCTTATAACGAAAAATGGTTTTATACTCCTTTTCATCAAGAAGATTTTGTTACTCCTTGGCGTATTTCTATTAGTCTCCGTGCTAATGTTAATGCTGGCTTCGAAAATATTACTCAAAAATTAATCAATCCTATTTCTCCCAAAAAATTAGCTGATGCTATCAGAAATTTAATGACTTCAAAGAGTGCTTATTTTGCTCCAAATATTACCATCACCTCTAAAAACATAAGTCCTGATATGTTTGAATATATATAAAAATTAATTTTTGTATATAGTTTCTTTTTTTTTATTAATGTGATATAATAAATAAAAAATTCTAAGGAATATATGATATATATATTTTTACTTATTTTCTTCTCTATTAATGTGCTCCCCAATCATGCTCAAGAACTTAATTTTGTAAAAAATCAAGTTGTTATTCAAGACGCTGTCGGTGATGTGCAAACACGCTATCTAAATTCTCATATATGGACTCCTGTAACTGCTGGAATCGCCATACCACAAAATAGTTTTATTAGATTGAATACGCCAAGTAGTGCTATTAGTGTTGCTTATCCTGATGGAAGTGCGGTGCGTTTAATAGGAGTAGGATCTTTCTTTTTTGAAAATATTTCAGAACTCGTTAATAATGCTTATCAAAGTAAAATACTTGTTTTATTTGGTAGGTGGACTTATCAATCTCATCCCGATTATCTCTCACGTTTTATTGTAAATACAGATATCACGACCAGTGTAGTAGAAAATGGTATAGGGGCTGGCTTTTTTTATAATGGCACTAACGAATTTGTCCTAAAAAAAGGAAGAGGGCTCATCAGTTATAGACAACAAAATGCTAAAGCCATAGTCCTAGATGAACAACAATATGTAAAGTTTAATATTTTAGATGGGTTTTTCTTCCCCAAACTAGCAACAGAAGAATTATTCAAACAATATCTGATATTCTCAGAAGAAAAAACTAGCACCACCAATAAAACAAACATAAAAGACTTAGATACTCTAAGTCTTTTATCTTATAGTCCTACAAATTCCAACCTAACAAATAAAACACTAGTAAAAGAAGAGATTAACATTCAACAACTAGAATCCTTGAAAGATTTAAATTTCAAAAAAAGATCTGATTTTTTACAAGTAACTATTGCTAAAATACAAAAAGTTGCCAAAGCTGCTCCCGCCGTAGCCCCTGCTAATTCTCTTGTTATCCCTCAATCTTTACTTACAGATATTAATCTTGATGATTTTGAAATTGCTGTTAAAACAGCAGAAGAAGAACCAACAAATATAAAACCTAAACCTATCAAACGAGCTAGACCTGCTAAACCAACGGTAAGACCTAAAAATAAAGTTCAAAAAAAACCTATTGTTGCCAAAGCTAAGCCTAAAGTAGTAGCTCCTAAAAATGAACTAGATGATTTATTAAAATCCTTAGATCAAAGTTTTGCTGAAGAAGCAGTCCTAGATGAACCTGAAACTAATGATGATAACAATATAGAAAACTCAGGTATTGTAATAGTTGAATTAGAAGAAGCTCCTAAAAAAAGAGCACCTAGAAAAAGACGAGTGCCTAGAGAAACTGATGCTGAAATTGCAGCAAGACTTGCAGCAGAAGCTGAAGCAAAAATAGAAGAAGAAGCCGAAGCTCGTTATAGAGCTAGTGAAGAATACTGGAATAGAAATTTAAATAGTGATAAATATAGATATGATCAATTTGAACTTGAAACTACAGATGACCTCATGGATTCTTTCTCATCTGTTCTTCTTAATATGTAAAAACCATATCTAAAAAAATTCAAAAAACAACCCCGTATTTTCATTGAAATATCAATGAAAATACGGAGTATATGAAATTGGGGTTAAAATTAACAAATTTTAATAATAATTTTTTTATATACTATATATAGTCTTCAAAAAATGTTAAAACTTGTTAATTTTTGGTTGAATTGTTTTATTTTTACATACAAATTCTATTTCTTCCTAAATCTTTTGCTTTATATAAAAGCAGATCAACATTAGAGATAAGATCAGTATACTCTTTATAGTCTTCTCTTACTTTAACCAAACCAGCACTCATAGTGACCCTCACCGATTCATCCTCTTCTGTTGTTCTTTCTACACATGATCTAATTCTTTCTAGTACCTCATAGGCTTGCTTTAATTCTGTTTGTGGAAAGATAATCGCAAATTCTTCTCCGCCCACTCGTGCAATCATATCTGTCTTACGACAATTATTTTGCATAATATTGGCAGTAATCGCTAATATCTCATCTCCTTTCAAGTGACCAAAATTATCATTAACTGATTTAAAATTATCCAAATCTATCATCGCTAAACAAAAAGTAGTTTTATGGTGTTGATAATGTTTAAAGTATAATTCTAAATTTTTCATAAAGGTTCTTCTATTGCCAATCTTTGTTAATAGATCAAAAAACGCATAGTTTTGTATTTGTTGCATTTGATAAAAATTGTGGATGAGTAATTGTATTTGTATTAATAATTCTTTATTGCTAATTTTATTCAAAGACATCATTAATGAAGTTTTTGTATCTAACACCCTAGAAAGATCTGTATCTCCTACATTATCACATAATAATACAGGTGAAAAAGGGATGATCTCATCTTTTTTAAAATAAGAGGCTATGTTATATTTTATATAGAGATCATACTCCAATAATACGACAACACATTCATCAGCTTCTAATTCAACATTGTTATTACCTGAAAAAAGTTTTAAAAATTTATCCATAGAATTCATAAAGGATAACTCAAAATGTTTACCGAGTGATTTTTTTATTTTTTCTATATGAGTAGAATTTTCTGTAAGAACAAAAATAGTCATTTCTCACCTCTTTTTAGTTTCAGCTTTTTCACAATTACTTTATCACACATTTTTTCTATAGGACATAACTCACATTTTGGGGAAATAGGGCGACAAATCACCTGCCCTAAAGCTACTAAAGGTCTATTAAATTCCATCCAAATATCTTGAGAAACATTTTCTCTTAAATAAAATTCTGTTTCTTCAGGAGTTTTAGAGCTACAAATCCCTAATCGATTAGAAATTCTATGAACATGAATGTCCACACAAATAGCAGGTTCTTCAAAGGCTACCGCCATCACTAGATTAGCTGTTTTTCTTCCTACTCCCGGTAATTCTAATAATAAATCCAAATCCGCAGGGACTTTAGAATCATAAGTATCTTGTAATATTTGAGCAATCTTATGTATTTGTCTAGCTTTTGTTTTGTAAAAACCAACAGGATATATTAATTTTTCTATTTCTTCTACTGCTAAATTACTAATATCTTTTGGTGTCGTAACTACATCAAATAGCCGTACTGTTGCAGGACCTGTAACTTCATCTTTTGTTCTGAGGCTAAGAATCGTTGACATCAAGACTCTTAAAGGCCCATCACCAACCGTACTCATAAAAAATACAACAGGAGCTTCCGCTAATTGTGGGCTTGTTTTTAGGATATCAAACATCTTGATTAATTTATTGTCATTCCACATGGTAAGTCCTTTTTTTATTCAACAGATGAACGATGATAATCATTATTATTATAGATACTAATGCACCTATTATTTTGTTTTGAAAGAACATTACCCCTAGAGGAAGTTCTGAGAATATTTTTGCGATTATATAAATAGCTTGATAAAATAAAAAGATGATACTATCTATTATTCCAAATGAAATTCCATAGGAGCTTGTAAAAACGGCAAAAAAACAAAAGATCAATATTACAGGCATAAAAGGAACAATAATCGTACTAGATATTATGGAGTATATATTTACCACTCCAAACACAAAAATTAATACAGGTGATATCAACATAAAAGCTGCTAAAGAAACAGACAGATATGAATTTGTTATCGGATGTACCAGTCCTGATACTTTATTATAGCATATTTTATAGAAAAATATAATACCTGCAACAGAAATATAACTCAACCAAAAGGATAAAGAGTACATGTTTTTGGGAGAAATAATCATATTAATAATTAAAGCTACCCAAAACATTCTTGTGCTTAGTATAGGAATCCTGATATAGGCAAAGAATGCACTCACAACATGAAATAAAACTGCTCTTTGTAAAGAAATCCCTATCCCTCCTAAAAATAGATAGAAAATAGAAAAAGGTAAAGTGATTATCCCTAGTAATCTGTTGGGTACTCCTAATAGAGAAAATAACCAAACAAAAAACATAATAAAAATAACTAAATGTAAACCCGATAAAGCTAATAAATGAGCCAATCCAAAGAATCTTATATATTCCATAAATTCATTATTAAGGAAACTTTTGTTCCCTAAAATTAATGCTGCAATCAAAGCACCAGATTTAGGGTATAAATCGACAATTTGTTTTGTTAAAGAAATACGAAAAGTCGAGAATTGATTAAGAATAGGAAAAGCAGATTTATAAAAAGAAATATTCTGAGGCGTATTAACATAAATAGAATTAAAATACTTCGTTCCATATAGTCCCATCTTACTAAAAGGGGCTAACGCCACAGGGAAATCAAAATATAAATATTGTTGATGAGAAGAAACTACATAGCGTTCTTTGTTATTATCAATTTCTATATTAGGGAAAGAAGTGATCTGATATTCCCTATAAGAAAAAACTGGAGATTCAGAAGTGAAAGCATTTGTAGTAGTGATAAATAAGTATAAAAAAACAATAGCTATTTTTAACATCTATATTGTAGTGGCCGCTTCCTTGATCTTAGAGCGATTGGCGAGCGACTCTGCATCTGTTTGAAGATCAGAGCTAACATTAATACCATTAGTAACGGCACTCTTTAGAATGTCTGTTAATTCATAATAACCAGCAGGACGAGATAAATCAAGCATGAATTGATAACGAGATGCTTGTTTGGCAACTATTTCTAAAATATTGGGGGTAAAGGTATAGGCTTTTAATGGCTTTATTTCCATTTGTTCTAATAAATTATGTATAGTATTTAATACTTGTATACTACTTTCTAAAGGATCTCTTTCTTCTATTTCTAAGACTCGTGCTATTTTTTGGAATTTATCCAAATTAGAAACTAAAGAATATTCTAAAGAACTCATTAAAGTAGCACCAGCGCCTTCTCTTTCTGTACAAACTAGAGAATTAGATAAGGACATTGCTAATCCCGCACAAATACCCAAATTAGCACTTTGTACGGCAAAACTTGCCAATAAAGATCCCATCATTAATTCATTTTTAATTTTTACATTAGTTGGTTCGTTAGGCAATCTATTACCAGCAGACATGATTAATTCTATTGCTTTTAGTGCATAAGATTCTGAAAGCATAGATATATTACGAGAAAACAAAGCATCAATAGCATAGGCTAAACTCTGCACAGAAGATTCTAAAATAGTATCCACTCTACTAAATTCTGTATAAGAAGAATCTAATACCAACCAGTCAGCTCTTGAATTAAGATCTTTATATGGTTTTTTTAAGGTTTCATGATTGCTAGCAATATAGTATGTTTCTAATAATCCTGTATAAAAACAAGGGATAGAAGGAATTTCTATATAAGATACTTGATTAGTTTCTGTACTTGCAAATTGTACCATCG
>CAMQSH010000082.1 GCA_947036575.1 uncultured Brevinema sp.
CTATAATTCAGATATTCTTACTGAGATTTCTGAGGAGATTCCTACAGAGATTCTGTCAGAAATTTCTGAAGAAGAGAATTCTATAGAAGCTTCTATAGAATATTCACCGAATTTATTATTTGAAGGGATTCCCGTAGAAAAAATTAAAAAACATAAAAAAAATTCCCGTATTAACTTAAAAAAAGAACAACTATTAATTCAATATATTAAACAAAACAAAAACAAAGAAGAATTACTAGAGTTAGGATTTACTAGTAATGAAATTAATATAGCCATGTTATGTTATTCAACGGAAAATCCTACTACTATATAAAATATAATAATAAAAAAAGATATAACCTATATGATTATATCTTTTTTTGATTTAATAAAAGTACTTTGTAAGACTATTCTAAAGTAAGAACAAATCCATCTTTACTAAGATTTTGACTTTTCATTTTTGCCAAGGTATCTTGAGCAGCTTTCTTGGAATTAAATCCTCGTAAACGAACTCTAAAAAATACCGCATCACCAATAACACTTTCAGAAGTATATGCTGAAAACCCAGCATTTCTTAATTGGTCTTCTACCAATCGAGCTGAAGCTATTGTAGAATGTGCTGATACTTGGATAACATACTCTTTGGATGTGACTACAGGTTTTGGAGCTACTTTTTTTGGAACAGAAACAGGAGCTTCTTCTATAGCAGGTTCTACGACTTTAATAGATTTTTGAGGAAGAGGAATAGTGTCTAAGGTAGAAGCCATCGGCTGTGCGATACTTGATAAAGGCGCACTAGAAATATTCATATCATCATTTTGAAAACTATTAATTGATTGTGCTATTAAGGCATTTTCTGCTTTTACATTTCCTGTAATAGTTTTTCCTACCCAATATCCAGATAGAAATAACATCCCACCAAATAATACAAATAAAGCGCCAGTCCATAGTGCTCTATTATCATCAATACCAATACTAGAACTTGGAGACATAGATTTTGGAAGGCTAGTACCTTCGGAAACAGGGCGACGACTTGTATATCCGGATTCAAAAGCCGCAGAGCTATCTCTTAGGATAGATTTTTCCCTTAAACTCGCTAAAGAAGGAGGATTTGTATTTTCCTGTTCTGTCATTCTAGTACTTCTAAGTGGTCTTTCCATTCTTTCCCTGGACAATAAAGGAGTTTCCTCCCTCATAGGAATAGTAGAATCTTCTAAAGATCTATTATTATTGTATATTGGTTTAGTTTTAGTTTCTTCTAATACATCTAAAAATTTTATTCTTGACATAGCACCCTCTTTAATATCGATGTTCGTAAGTATTGTATACAATACTCATTATTCAATTTTCGGCATTTTTTCATCTTACTTGATAAAAACACAAAGTTTCTTTACCATATATTTTTAATTTCAAAATAAAATTGCCTATAAATAGAAGATACAATATCTCAAAAAAGAACCTCTTGGACTTCATCTTTAGGGGTGATCTTAGCAGTAGCTGGTTCTACTGTGGGACTTGGGAAACTTTTTACGCTTTCCCGGTCAGTTAGCACAGAATGGTAGCGTACCCATGGCGAATTTTTTCTCTATTGTTTGGTTTTTCTTGCTTTTCTTTGCTGGTATTACTTCTACTTTATCCATGTATCAACCAATGATCTCTTTCTTTAAGGAAGGACATATCAATATTCCTCCTGTATACCGTTTTGCCCTAAAATGGGTAACCCCTCACAGAAGATCCTACACGATTTATGATGACCTATTACGCTCCCGAAGTGCGACCAAGCATTTTAAAAACAAAACTACTTCTTGTTGAAATTGCCATAGGATTTAATCTCTTAATAGCATATGCTTGGAAAATTTATAAGCATGATGACAAATTAAAAATAGTAGTGGAGGATTCTATCCATAATTAAAAATTTATTAGCACTTTTATTTCTTACTCCTATGATTGTTTTTGCTCAAGATGAATCAGTATACACTCTTAACGCAGCAGGTATGTTCTTTATGATTTTTGCTTGGTCTGTTATCCTTGTTTGGAATGCTGTCTGTTTTACCAAAATTCTTTCTAAAAAGAAATAGTATTTAAAAACACCTCTATTACAGAGGTGTTTTTTATTATAATTTTTATCTATTGTTTAGTCTTTTAAACCAACTAGTTTTCTGCTACCATTATATATAGTTCTCATATTTAACGCTATTTTTCTTAATAAAAAAGAGAGAGTGGTTAACTCTCTCTTTTATTTAGAATCTATTTAAGATCAATAAGTTGAAATATTCCACCGTCATCGGTATGTATATTAACTGTATTATTCTTAGCATCATATGAAAAAGATTTATTAAATATTCCAGTTGCTTGGGAATTGACAAATATCATAACTCCTTGGGAGTAATCATTGTCCTTATAACTAGTTTTATATTTATATTGCGTAAGTTCACCAAACATAAATGTCTTACCATCAGCAGAAATTTCACCATATATTTTAACACCAGAAGCAACTACCCTAACTAGCAGTTTGCTTTTAAGCATTTCAACCTTTGGAACTTCTGAATCTATTTCTGAATCTATTTCTAGATCTGTTTCTAGATCTGTTTCTAGATCTGTTTCTGGATCTGTTTCTGGATCTGTTTTTTCTGTTTCTGTTTCTGTTTCTACAGTAGAATCTGATGTAGCTAGATTCACTCTGTTAATACTAGAACAAGCTACTACTACTAACAAGCTAGATAGTAATAATACAAATAATTTCAAATTATTCTCCTTAACAATTTTTAATTGATTAATACCATAACATATTTGACCTTCTATAGGCAATATTATTAATAATAAATTTCAATTATTTCTTATAATAATTTTTATTAATTTTATTTTTAACAGTTTTTAACAACTTTAACACTATATCAATAAATAATTTCTATTCTTTTATAGATCTATTAATTCAGCATCATCTGATAAAGAACTTGTATTATATATAACTTTTACTTTATCATTATCTAAAAATTCTAAGCTTATTCTATTTATAACATTATGTTCTTTACCTTGAGCATAAGTAATTTTTGTAGGACTTATAATTGTTTCCAATTTTGTTGAACCTTTTATCCCCTCCCAACCTTCGGAAATAAAGATAGTGCCATCTGCATTAAAATATCCAAATGTATTCTGTCCACCCGTAGATAAATAATCTAGTAACTGTTTATCCTTAACAACATCTAAAAGAGCCTCTCCCTCAGGATTCGGAGTAGGGATATCTACTAGACTTCCTTTTTCAACACTAGAACAAGCTCCTACCATTAACAAGAGTGATAAGATAAATATTTTCAAATAATTCTCCTTGATAATTATCAAATCTATTCTCATAGATTTTAAAATTCAATACTAATATAATATATTTGATCCTTAATCACCAATATTGTCACTAAAAAACTATATTCTTGGAACACTTAATTATTTTACTAACAGAATAATTCGAATATAAAAAACTCAACAATGATATTTTAAAAATAAAAAAAGAGATAAGAATTAATTTTCTTATCTCTCTTTTTTAAAATCTATTAACGATCAATAAGTTGAAATATTCCACCATCTCCAGTACGTATATTAATTCTATTATTCTCAGCATCATAAGTAAATGGCTTATTGAATATTCCAGTTGCTACATACTGATCATATAACATAGTACCTTTAGAATAATCATTATTCTGATAGCTAGTTTTATATTCAAAACCACCAAATTTTATTACCCTACCATCAGTAGAAATTTCACCGTATATTTTAACACCAGAAGCAACTACCTTAACTAAAAATTTATTTTTAAGCATTTCAGCCTTTGGAACTTCTGGATCTGGACTTGGATCTGGACTTGGATCTGGATCTGGATCTGGATCTGGATCTGGATCTGGATCTGGATCTGGATCTGGACTTGGATCTGGACTTGGATCTGGACTTGGATCTGGACTTGGACTTGGATCTGGACCTGGAGTTTCTACTCCCGGAGTGACATCTGCAAGTGCATTTTCTTTATCAACACTAGAACAAGCACCTACTATTAACAAGCTAGATAGTAATAATACAAATAATTTCATACTATCCTCCTCTGTAATTATAGAATTTTTTTATAGAATTTTATAGAATTTAAAGTATTGAATTATATTACTAGTATAACGCATTAGATAAGTATCGTCAAGCCTATTCCTAAAAATATAAAGTCTTCTTATATTTTTATCACAAACATCTCTGTAAATAGGAATTGTTTGTTGCTATCATTTATACTAATTGATTTTTTATATTTATAATATAATAGTAAAAGGCCCATCATCTATTGATGGTATCGTCATGTCTGCCCCAAAAACGCCTGTTTGAATTATTAAATTTGATTCTTTGTAAAGACATTCATTAAAATAATCAAATAAAGATTTTGCATCTTGAGAGGGCATTGCTTTAGAATAAGTGGGTCTATTTCCTTTCTTTGTTTCTGCTGATAAAGTAAATTGACTCACTGATAAGATCTCACCACATACCTCTTGAATAGAGATTTCTCTATCTTCTGTTTCAAATATTCTCAGATTAGCTATTTTTTTAGCATAATATTCACATTCTTTTTGCGTATCATCTATGGCAATTCCCACATACAATAATAAGCCTTTTTTAATTGATGAGACTGTTTCTTCAGCAACAATAACACTTGCAGATAAGACTCTTCTTACAATAATTGTCATTTTTTACCTTTATTTTTAACGAATTTTTATGGTAGCTAGAGCCACAATTGCACAAAAAGTACCCATTATCCAAAAACGAACAACAACTTGATTTTCTTTCCATCCCACTAATTCAAAATGATGATGAATAGGAGCCATTCTAAAAAAACGTTTTTTAAATTTTTTGAACCAAAACACTTGTAAAATCACAGAAATTGTCTCTAAAACAAACATAAAACCAGCTACAACTAATAACATTTCTTGTTTGAGCATGATCGCTACTGTAGCAATCGCTGCTCCCATAGGTAAAGAACCCGTATCACCCATAAATACTTCTGCAGGATGCACATTATACCACAAGAAACCAGCAAAAGCACCTATACTTGCCGCAATAAAAATTGTTAATTCGCCAGCCCCTTCTATATAAGGATAAAATAAATAACTAGATAATAGGGCATTACCCATTAAATAGGCAAAAACACCAAAAGGAATATAGAATGAAATTCCCATACCTGTAGCCAAACCATCTAATCCATCAGATAAATTTGTAGCATTGGAAACACCAACAATAATAAAAACAAAAAAGACAAAAGCCATCCATAAAGGCCAATACCAAACAACTTCGGTATACATAGGGACTAAAAAAGAATTGAACAATCTAGCTTTATAAATATTAGTCATAGATTTTTGAGATTCATTATAAATGTTACCTTTATCATCAGTAGAATTTCTAGTAATATCAGTAATTATTTTAAAAGCATTATCTTCTAGTACCTTTGAGGAAAAAATTTGCGTATCTATTTTATCTTTTATAAGTACAGGAATATCAAAATATTTTTCTTTTTTATTCTTGCCTGTTTCAGGATCGTATTGACTTCCTATCAGTTTGTGTTGTCCTTTACTAACACCTGAAGGATAACTCACAGACCATTCCCAATCCTGAGTCAAAATCACATTCGTAGAAGCTATTATCTCTGAGTTTTTATTAACAAGGCTCAACTCAAGAGTTTCTGATTTTTGATGATATTGTGGCATTAAATAAATTAAAACCAAAACAATAAAAGCAAAAGATGATTGTACTAATAATTTGCCTTTGGCAGATAATCCTTTGGTATCTTTTTGTTTAATTTTAGCATAATCATCTATAAATCCAATAATTCCAAACAATAATACGGATAAACAAGTAATTAAAACAAATCCATTCCAAGCACCCCACAATAATGTTGAAAAAATCACAATACTCCACGTAAAAATCCCACCCATTGTTGGTGTTCCCGTTTTAACTAGATGACTAGAAGGACCTTCTTCTCGAACTTGTTGCCCAAATCTCATTTCTTTTAGTTTGTTTATAACAAAGGGAGCTATCCACAATACTAGAATAAAAGAAGTTATCGCAGCACCTATATTTCTAAAAGTAAGATAACGAAAAATATTAATATATTCTGATAAAAGATGAAATAACATGAAACCTCTATTAGGATAATATTTTTATAATTATTAATTTTAATATATTTTTAATCCAATTGCAAGTATATAATATTTAACACCCTTATAAAACAATAAACTAGAAACAATTACTATCTACTAAGAAAATCTATCTCTTAAGATAAGTTTTTTATTATTTTTATAATTATAACATATGCCGTGCAATTTCTAAATAGGCAATTAAACCACCTATATCCATCAAAGTAGAAATCAAAGGTGCTGATACTATAGCTGGATCTACTTTAAAATGTTTTAAAATAAGAGGTAAAACAGCGCCTAACAAATTAGCTGTAGTAACTATTAATACCATAGCAATTGCAGCTATCCATTGTACATCTGTTCCCGTTTGAAAGATCTTGATTCTTAATAACAAGACCGCTCCCAATAATAAGCCCATTGCCAAACCACTAATCAATGCTCTCACTATTAATCGAAATATATTATTATGAACAATCTCTCCTGTAGCAAGTCCCCTAATCACCAAAATTGATGATTGGCTACCAACATTACCACCAACCCCTACTAGAACTGTAAAAAATAAAGAAAGATCTATCCAACTACCTTCCAAAAGATCCCCATAACGAATAATAAGATCTTGTGAAAAGCCTGCTAACAAAAGCAATACTAATACCCACCCAGATCTATTAGCAATTAATGAAAACAAAGATCCTGATAAATAACTAACTTCATTAGGATTAATCCCTGTAAAACGATGAAAATCTTCTGTAGCCTCATCTTGTAAAATATCAATAACGTCATCATAAGTAACAATACCAACCAATCGATGTCTAGTATCTGTAATTGGAAAAACCATCAGATCATAATAATTCATCTGATTGGCTATTTCTTCTTGGTCTGTATGTGTCGAAGAACTAACAGGATTTTCTTTCATAAAATCTTTGAGTCTTTTTTTATCGGGAGCAAGGATTAATTCTTCTAAAGTTACAGAACCTATCAATACCCCTTCTTTATTAACAATATAAGAAGTGTAGATTGTTTCTTTTTGAGCCGATTGTGTTTTTATAAGCGTCAATGCTTCTAATGCTGATAATTCTGGACTTAAAGCGACAAACTCTGGTGTCATTATACGACCAGCTGAATCTTCAGGATAATTTAAGAGCGTATTAGCAATTTTTCTTTCATTCATTGGTAAGAGTTTGAGTAATTTTGTTACTACAGTAGGAGGCAGATCTCCTAAAAGTCTTGTTCTATCATCAGGATCAATAGCAGCCAAGATAGAGCCAGCTTCTAAATCTGTAAAAGTAAAAAGCAATTTTTCTTGTTCCTCACTATCTAAATTCATAAACACATCTGTTGCTACTTGTTCAGAGAGAAGGCGAAAGACTAATATTTTATCTGTAGCATGAAGATCCTCAACTATACTTGCAACTTCGTGAGCATCAATAGAATATAGAAACTTTTCTAATTGATTCCAAGATCTTTTTGCAATTAAGCTTTTAGCATAGAAAATTTGACCTTGTATAATTTCTTCAAACTTATCAATGAGGTTATTGTTATCATAGATCATCTGTTTTTTATTTGGCATCAGTAACCTCTATTGTTCTTTCCTATAAAGTTAGTCAAGATAAGTGCTTTTGACACGAACTTTTTGAAATTTTTTCATATTTATTTTCTCATCTAATATTTGCAGATATAGTTCTCTTGCTTTTTGACTAGTATCAGAATTAGGATCTCTGACATCAAAAGGATTGTCTATATTATATTCATAGAGATTCATTGCTTCATCTAAAGCTAAAAATATGACTTTATAAGGAGCGTTGATGTTATCTGTTTGATGAACAAAAATTCCACTATTCTTTTCACCGACATTAATTATATATTGATCATCTGCCAAATCTGTCTGATTCATATTTTGAGCTACCATCTTTAGAGGAAAAAAGTTTAATGATCCAAATTGATCATCTGCATAGGCATCATATAAATTTTCTGGATCCATACTATATGATGGGTATTGATCTGTAGAGAAAA
>CAMQSH010000083.1 GCA_947036575.1 uncultured Brevinema sp.
TACCACTAAATTCCATTTATTCAGCCTTCTTGTTATTTTCAGTTTTCTTTTTCATCGTCTTTTTGATAATAACTTCATTCACTCTTCGTCCTTGGAGAGAAATTATCTCAAAATACCATGGTTTTTTGTATACAATATCGCCAATATTTGGCATTCTACCTAATTCTTCCATCATAAAACCACTTAAAGTTCTAGAATCCATATCTAAAAAATCTAGTTTTAGTTCTTCAAAAAGGTCATCAATATCACAAAGACCATTTGCAACTATAGTTCCATCGGGTAATATCTTGAAGTCAATCTCTCCCTCATCAACAACTTCACCTACAATTTCTGAAACAATATCTTCTACACGAAGTACTCCTACTACCCCACCATACTCATCTGCAACAAAAGCCAAAGGCATATTTTGCCTTTGCATTTGAACAAGAACTTTTTCGAGATAAGCTGTTTCTGGTACAAAAAATGCTTCTTGTACATATTGATCAACTGTATCTTTTGGATCAGCACTGATAAGATCTTTCGCCCTTACTCTACCAATAGGTTCATCAATTCTAGATCTATATACAGGTAAAATTGAGATCTTATGTTCTTTCATAATATCTAAAGTATTAAACACTGTTTGATTCTGCTCTATACAAACTAGTTGAGCAAGAGGTGTCATCGCTTCACTTGCTTGAACTTCTCTAAATCCTAAAATGTTATTAATAAATTTTCTTTCCCCAGTATTTAAAGCTCCACTTTTTAAAGAGATATCCAACAATCCTTGGAATTCACTTTGAGCCATCCCTAGATCTATTTTTTCATGATATCCGAGTAAAAAGGAAAACATTTGAGAAATCTTTCTAAAAAACCAAGCAAGAGGAAACATCAAAACATATAAAATTATCCAAATAAAAGCAAACCTATATGCCAATAGATCAGCAAAAGGATGTCCTAATGATTTTGGCAATACTTCTGCAAAAAGTAAAGTACAAGGTGTCATTAATAAGGTGGTCCAAAACGGAACCCAAAATAAAGGTATATGAACAGCCTCTATAAACATTTTAGAAATAAATAATGTGCTCACAATTATAGTAACATTATTCAAGATAACAATACCTGTGAGAAATTGAGGAGCTCTTTCAACGAGAAAAATTAATATTTTTGCCGTAAATTCTCCTTTACTTTGTTTAGCATATAATAATATTCTATTTAAGGATAAGAAAATAGTTTCACTACCACCAAAAAAACCACTAAGTAAAAAATTAATAGTAGCATAAGAAAAGTAAGTTATTGCTAATTCTATATCTATATTTGTAATGAATTCCATCATGATTTCAACCTCACTGAAAGGCTTTCTATTCTCGTTGCAGATCGTTCTCTCACAGTAATCACTAATTGCATATTTTCAAAAGTATAATACAAGGGTGGTAATCCACCAGAATGCTCAATTAAAAATCCTGCAATTGTTTCATATTCTTCACTACTAAGTGTAGTACTAAATTTCTCATTAAAGTCAATAAGAGATACCTCTCCCTTTACAATAAATCGATTTGGTAACTGTTGAGCAATTTCTTGATCATCAAAATCTTCATCAACAACTTCACCTACTAACTCAGCCATAATATCACTAAGAGTAATAATACCAAGAAATTCACCGTATTCATCAACAACAGAAGCCATATGAATATTCTTTTCCCTAAAATCTTCTAATAGAGATCCCAAAGTTTTAGATTCTGGTACAAAATACATAGGTCTGATAAATTCTAAAATTTGATGGTCTAATTCTATTTGATCTCTAAACTTCACAGCTATATCCTCAAAGAAAATCACACCTATAACATTACTATCCTGTTCTTTATAAACAGGAATTTTACTATGTTGTTCTATTATTAATTCATCTCTTAGTTCCATCAATGTAGATTCTGCATCCATAGAAAATACCCTTGGTCTTGGTGTCATCACCGCCGTAACTTTACGTTCAGCGAGAGATAAAATACGTCCAATTAGTATTTTTTCTTCTGTTTTGAGAAATTGACCACGAGAAACTATATTATATAAAGCTCTACGCCTATCATCTTTACTCTCAACATCTGGTAATAAATGCTCAAATTTATTAGTAAGCCATGTTGATAGCTTATTAATAGGAAGTGCTATTTTTGACAAAGATACAGAGATAAATTCTAAAGGAGATAAAATAACAGGAATAATACTAGTAACTTGTGCACTAGCAAACGATTTAGGAAGTATTTCTCCGAAGAGAATAATAATACCTGAAACAATAACAGTTGACCATATTAGATTGAATTCAAAGCCTAAAGTTTTGAAAAATGTTTCCAAAATAGTGGTTAATAAAATATTAGTAGTTGTATTAGCTATTAATATAGTTGCTAATAATAGTGTTGCTTTTTTTAATAATTTACGAATAATTCTAACATCTGATTGTTTAAATACTCTAATTTTTAATTCATCTAAAGAAAAAAATGCTGTTTCTGAAGCTGATAAAAATGCAGATATACCTAGTAAAAAAATAGCGAAAATTAATAATATAAAACTTATATCCATAATACTTTACTATACTAACTTCAACACATCATTGACATGTTCAATAATGATATTTTGGGTATCATTAGACATAAAAGGATGTATTGGTAAACTTAGAACTTTTTTTGACATATCTTCAGCAACAGGTAGAGATCCTTCTTTAAGTCCTAAATATGCTAAAGCAGGTTGTAAATGTAAAGGTCTCGCATAATGGATAGCCGTAGGAACTCCTTTTTCTTGAAGTAAATCTTTGACTTTATCTCTTTGTTCTACTTTCAAAGTATATTGAGCCCAGGCATGTCTATCAGTAAATGTTTCTCTTTTTAATGGTACTGCTTTAGGACTAGTAAAAACATTTGAGTATCCAAGAGCTATTTCTTCACGTCTTTGTAATTCTTGTTCATAATGTGGTAATTTTGCCATTAATACTGCAGCTTTCATTGTATCAAAACGAGCATTAACACCTACATATTGATGACTATAACGCTCTGATTGTCCTTGGTTAAGAATACTAGCACATTTTGTAGCAAAATCAGCATCTTTGAAAAACATCATTCCACCATCGCCATAAGTACCTAAAGGCTTAGCTGGGAAGAAAGAAGTAGAACTAATTTCTGCAACACCACCAGATTTTTTACCTTTATAAATAGCTCCAAAACTTTGGGCTGCATCTTCCAAATGAAAAATATTATGTTTTATTGCAATTTCATTAATTTTATCAAGATCTGGAGTTTGACCAAATAAAGAAACTGAAATTATTCCCTTAGTACGAGGAGTAATCGCTTGTTCTATTTTAGAGATATCTATATTACAAGTATCTGAATCGATATCAACAAAAACTGGTTTTAATTTTAAGAAAGAAACAACTTCAGCCGTTGCAAAAAAAGTGAAAGGTGTTGTAATAATTTCATCACCTTCTTTTAAACCCATCGCATATAAAGGAATCATTAATGAGTCTGTCCCAGATGATATAGCAACAGCATGTGTACCCGTATAGTTACTCATCCATTCTTCTAATTCTTTTACATCTTTTCCCATGATAAAGTCATTACGTTTTAGTACATTAGAGATTCTTTCATCAATTTCTGTTTTATAAGCTTGATATTGAGCTTGTAGGTCAATAAATGGTATCATATTTACCCTCTATATTTTTTATTTTTAATTATTATATTTTAATTATTATATTTTAATTATTTTTTTTAACCACGTAATAATAAACTTGGTTTTGCTTTTACACGTTCTGTTGTTTCTTCTAAATTTGTGATAATAGTTCTAATACTATGAGTCATATTAGGATCTTTAAGAATAGCTAAAGGTGCATTTTTAGAATTGATATCTTTAAGAAATAAGTCTATATTTTCCAAGCTACGTTTAGTATCATTTAGCATTACTTTGAATTCTTGATCACTTACTATCGCTAATTTTCTATCAATATTGGCCATTGTAGAATTGAGATATTTTGATGCTGATGCTACATTTAATAAGGTTGTATTAATATTGGTTTCATTTTCATTAATAATTATATCTACTTTATTAAGAATATCATTAACAGATCCCATAATTCCAGAAATACCTACAGCCATACCTTCATCAGTACCAGAATTAAAAGCATCTCCAAACATTCCAAGAATAGAATTTATAGATAAAGGTTCTACTCCCTGAAGAATAGTATTTTTTTCTATAAATGGAGCCAAGCCTGTATACTCTTCAACTGCTAAATATTTCCCACCAACAAAACTAGTAGAAAAAATTTCGAAAGTTGCCCCTTGATTTATTTTATATTTTTTATCAATTAATGCTTTAACCATTAAGGTAGGTCCATCTAATTCTATTGATTCAACTTGTCCAATATTTTTCCCTGATCCTACAACAACCTTAGATCCAGGAACCAATCCATCCAACTCATTAAATTTAATATATATAGAATAGCCACCCTTTAATTTGTTTACAAGCTTATCAGCAAAAACAACACTTACGAGTATACCTAACAAACCTATAGCCATAAAAGTACCTATAAGCACATAATTAGGTTGTTTCCGAATTGTATGGGACATATATTCTCCTTGCTCTTTATTTGTTTACTTTATTAATCAGACATAGGACCATGTGGATTCCCATGTAAAAATTGAATCATATAAGGATCTGTCGTATTTTCTAAGTCTTTTACTGTTCCTGTAAAAATAATTCTACCTTGATATAATAACACTATTCTATCAGCCACACGCTTTGCACTTGCCATATCATGAGTCACAACAATAAATGTTGTTCCTAATTTTTGTTTTACGTTAATAATTAATTCATCAACTAAAGCCGTCATAATAGGATCTAATCCTGTTGTTGGTTCATCAAACAATAAAATATGAGGATTCGCTACTATTGCTCTTGCTAAGGCAGCTCTTTTCCGCATACCACCCGACAATTCTGAAGGTGAAGTGTTTTGCAACCCTTCTAGTCCTACGACATCCAAACAATATTCTATTCTTTCATCCTTTTCATCTTCTGTCATATTTGGAGCTAAATGGTCTAAGGCAAAAATTAAATTTTGTCCTACTGTAAGAGAATCAAAAATAGCTCCATTTTGAAAAAGCATTCCTATATAAGGTCTTATTTGATACCATTCAGCTTCTGAAGCATAAGTCATATCTCTATCTTTGATAATAATAGAACCTGAATCAGCATGCATTAATCCTGTAAGATGCTTTAATAAAACACTCTTACCTGTACCACTTTGTCCAACAACAACTAAAGTTTCTCCCTCTTTAACATTAAGAGTCAATCCATTAAGAACATCATTATTTCTTAATTTCTTTTTGAGATCTTTTACTTCAATAATATTACTCATAACTTTCTCCTACAACATTAAGAAAAAAGTGCCTACAACATAATCTACTAAAATAGTAGTACTAGTGCCAACTACAACAGCTTTAACAGTAGAATTACCAACCCCAGCAGATCCACCAACGGTACGAAATCCATAAAAAGTTGCTATTAATAGTAAAATCAAACCAAATATTGTCAATTTGAAAAATGATTCTACATAAAATCTTAAAATCAAAATAGATAATCCACTTTGAAAAAATGAATAGGTAGGCACATCGTGAATTAGAAGCATTGCTATCCAAGCTCCCAAAATCCCTATAATAATAGCAATAGTACCTATAATAGGTACGGTAATCATCCCTGTAAGAACTCTAGGAACACCTATATATTCTTCAGGATTAATGGACATAACACGTAGGGCATCAATTTGCTCTGTAACAACCATAGAACCAATTTCAGCAGTAACAGAAGAACAAATACGACTTACTACAACTAATGCTGTAAGTACAGGGATCATTTCACGAACAAGAGCAATAACAACACCACCACTTACAAGAGATGCAGAACCACTCACAACATAATTAATAGCTGCACCAATTTGGATACCTGTTATCGCTCCCATAAAAAATGCCGCAACACAAATAATAGGCATTGCCGAAACACCAATATGTACTATTTGAAGTAAGAATTCTTTTCTATATTTAATTATAGAAGAAAATCCTTTGAAAATTCTTATAACATAAGCTCCAAATTCACCAAGTTCGATTAATGCAGCAAAATATTTTTTATCTTTTACCATTATTAAACCTTTAAGCCTTTTATAAATTCCCAGTTTCTTTAGAAAGGTGGCTCATTTCTATCATTTCTATTATAAAAATCTGTTCTTTGCCCTGAAGGAAATCCAGAATTTTGTCCTGAATTTTTATTATCTTTATAACTTTTGTATGCTTGCTGAGCTTCTACTGTTAGAGGTTCAAACCGCATTGTTTCTCCAAAAAATCGTAATGGGATCATATCCGTTCGTCCATTTCTATGCTTAGCAAAATTTAATTCT
Organism: uncultured Brevinema sp.; assembly: GCA_947036575.1. GTDB lineage: Bacteria > Spirochaetota > Brevinematia > Brevinematales > Brevinemataceae > Brevinema_A. Next base: position 6,398 of record CAMQSH010000083.1, read on the forward strand.
ACAATACCCTGTGCTGCAGCATTTGTCTTATCTTTGTCATAGTAATCTTCTCTATAAAGCATTACTACTATATCCGCATCTTGTTCAATAGATCCAGATTCTCTCAAATCTGAAAGTTGTGGTGTTTTATCAGCGCGGGATTCAACACCTCTAGAAAGCTGTGATAAAGCCATAATAGGAATACCAAGCTCTTTTGCTAAAGCTTTTAAGGTTCCCGTGATTTTAGATATTTCATTAGTCCTATTGGCACCAAAAGAATTTCCGCTAGATGCTGAAATAATTTGTATATGATCAATAACCATTAATTGGTAAGGATATTTTCTCATGATACTACGAGATCTTGCTCTTAAGGTGTTTAGAGGAATATTACCCGTATCATCAATAATGATATTTAGTGGATCCAAGTCTCTAGCAGCATTAAGTAAATCCGTTGCTTCATCTTCGTTCATTTGAGCTTTATTAATTTTTTCTAGTGGTACTTTTGAATCTGCAGAAAGAAGACGCATTGCTATCTCTTCTCCTGTCATTTCAAGAGAAAAAATTAATACCCCTAATTTATTATCTTGATCTTGCGGGACTGTTTTTAAAAATTTACGAGCAATATTTAAAGCAAAAGCTGTTTTACCCATACCAGCACGAGCTGCTAAAATAATAAGTGCCCCTTTTGACAATCCATTAGTAAGATTATCAATATCAGGGTACCCCGTAGGAATACCCATCAGAGCATTTCCTGAAGCTTCACGTTGTCGTATTAATTCAAGAGCCCTATTAATATATTCTGAAAGTCTATGATATTCAGAAGTTTCTCTTTTATTGATAATATTGAACATCAAACTATCAGCAGTATCAAGGATTGTTTCTACATCATCTTCTCTTTTCATAGAGATATCAATAATTTGCCGAGAAGCATTTATTAATGCTCTTAGAAGAGAGTAGTCTTTGATAAGTTTAATATGATATTCAATATTAGCAACAGAAGCGAATCGATCTACAAGATCGATTAATGTATGCTGTCCACCTATTGTTTGGATAGTATTTGAATTATGTAAGTTGTCAGTAACAGAAATTATATCTACAGGTCTATTATTACTTTCTAAGGCTAAAATAGCCCGAAAAATAGCTTGATGACTAGGATCATAAAAATCCGCTTCATTAAGAGACTCTGTAATTGTATATAATGCACGTTGATTCGAAAGTGCTGCGCCTAAAACAGCCTGCTCCGCCTCAGCTGAGTGAGGCGAAATAAGCATATTTTTTTCATTCATTTTAATTCTCGAAAATGATTATTGAACGGTTTTTTCAACAGTAATTTTCATATCTGCTGTCACGTTTTCGTCAAGACGAACGTGGAAAACATGTTCACCAATCGTTTTCACGTGTTGAATTACAACTCTTTTTTTGTCGATTTTAAATCCATGTTCTGCAACTAAGTTGACAATGTCAGTGCTAGTAACAGATCCAAAAATTTTACCTTCAACACTTGAAGTTTTTTCAATAATTAGAGTAATTTCTTCTAATTTTTGTTTTAATTCTTGAGCAGATTCAAACATAAGTTGAGCTTTTTTAGCTAACGAAGCTTTCTTTCTTTCAAGATATTTTTCACGACTCAATGTCGCCATTTCCGCAAGTTTTTGAGGAATTAAATAATTTCTACCATAACCATCAC
>CAMQSH010000084.1 GCA_947036575.1 uncultured Brevinema sp.
TAGGAACATCCTTTAGGATAGGAACATCCTTTAGGATAGGAACATCCTTTAGGATAGGAATATTAGCTCTATATAATTTTACATTAAAAACACTACTCAGCTAAGGGCAAGCTCTGGACAAAGTATAATACTTTGTCCTTTTTTTGTGGAGATTAAGGTAAGATATCTTTGCTCTACAACTGAAAAAATTATAACAAAAAAAGCTCCCATGTTCTAAATAAGAAACACAAGAGCTTTACGCCAATTTCACGAGACATAAGTCTCATTATGATAGTAATATATAACTTACTCTAATCAAGAAAAGCTTATCTAAAGAAACTAATCTTGATAAGCTTTATTTGTTATTGTTATTGTAGTTAGAATGCAAACAAAAAAGCTCATAGAGTTTGTATTGTAAACATTTCCATAGCTATAGCTAAATATTTCTACCTAAACTGTACCAACAAAAATTACAAACTGCTATGAGCATTAATGTAAATCTACTGTTGGCACAGCGAAAGGACTAATATCCTTTAAAATAAAAAAAGAATTTCTACACGAAAAACCTCTATTTTTAGAATAGAAGAGAAAATAGCTTAAATTTCTAAGCTATGAAAATGTTTACAAGACAGTATAGCAGATCAATATAAAGTTGTCAAGATCCTAGTAATAAATAGCTTTATTATTATTGTAATTATTGAGAAAGCGATTTATAATATAATAGCTACTCTCTAAAGATTAAGGATCAATAAATGCCAAACATTACTAAATATTACAAAGCCATAGCCAAAGAAAAACAACAAGGTGCTGATAACGAACAAAACCTCAGACCACATTTTTATGAATTGCTAAAACATTATCTTAATAGTGAGGGACTACATCTTCAGTATGAGCAGAGAGAGAAGAGTGATTTATTCAACAACTATCCCGACGCCAAAATTAGCCGTGAACAAATCCCCGTTGGACATATAGAAAATAAAGACGCCAAAGATAACTTAAATCAAGAGATCACTAAAAAACTAGAAGGTAGAGGCTACCCTAGCTTTAATATTTTATTTGAGAATACGGAGAAAGCTGTCTTGTATCAAGCTGGTAAAAAGGTAGATGAGATAGCAATGAACGACGCCGAAGAGCTTCATAGAGTGCTTTTGAAGTTTGTGCAGTATCAGACAGACGACCAAAAAGCATTCCTCAACGCCAAACAAACCCTAAAAATCCAAGTCCCCCTCCTCGCTGATGAGATGCGTAGGGATTTTGTGCAGGAAGAAATCACCAATAAAGCTTTTGAACAAAAATTAAATGAATTTCTAGAACTCTGTCAAAAATCAATCAATCAAAATCTCGAAAAAGAAGATGTCCTCGAAATTGTCATTCAACATATTTTGACAGAAGATATTTTTATTCAATTTTTCTCAGATAATGATTTCCATAAAGAAAATACTATCTCTCGTACCGTAGACGAATTAATGCAGACTTTGGGCAACAAAAAACGGGACATCAAAGCACATATTCAAGACTCTATCATCTCCATGAAAAATTACATACACCAAATGAGCAAAGAAGACAAAAAAGACGTCCTCAAAATATTCTATGAAGATTTTTATACTGCTTTGAATAACAAAAAAGCCGATATCCAAGGTGTCGTCTATACGCCTTTGGCTATAGTTCGTTTTATGATAGAAGCTACAGATGATCTCTTGTATACGCATTTTACAAAAAATCTCGGTAGTAAGGGAGTCAAGATTCTTGATCCTTGTACAGGGACGGGGATTTTTATGTCTGAGTTGATAGAACGCCTCCCTAAAAAAGATCTGGCTTACAAATATGAGCATGAGCTTTTTGTGAATGAGATCGATATTTTGCCTTATTATATAGCTAATCTCAATATAGAGTATAGTTATAGAGAGATGATGGACACTTATAAATCTTTTGAAAATATTTGTCTTATAGATACTTTGGAATTTCAGACTAAAAACGAAGATGGACAGTTATTTGGGATAGCGAGTTTTAGTGGGGAGAATTTAGAGAGAGCGATACGCCAATACGAGCAAGAGATCTCCGTCGTGATCGGTAACCCTCCCTATAACGCCAACCAACAAAGCGAAAACCATAACAACAAAAACAAAATCTACTCCACCGTCGACCTACGCATAAAAGAAACATACATCAAACAAAGCACAGCACAAAAAACAAAGCAATTTGATATGTATAAGCGATTTATACGCTGGGCTAGTGATAGAATAAAAGATCATGGGATGATCTCCTTTATCACGAATAACGCCTATCTGGACGCAAGACAAGACGACGGCTTCCGTAAATGTCTCCAAAATGAATTTGATTATGTTTATATTTATGATCTCGGTGGTAATGTTAGAAAAAATGCTAAACTATCAGGCACTAAAAATAATGTGTTTGGAATACAAGTAGGAGTATCCATCGTATTTTTGATAAAAAAATCTAATGTTATTGAGAAAAAAGCTAAGATCTATTATACGAGAATGCCTGAATTAGCTACGGCTAAAGACAAATTGTTTGAGCTATCAGACTATACTGGGAAATTTGAGGATATCCCTTTTGAGCAGATTCTGCCAAAGGATAATGGACAATGGCTAAATCAAACGGATAATGATTTTTATACCCACCCAGAATTGATTAATAAAACTGTAAAAAATAAAGGTATTGGGGATGATAAAGCACTATTTAAATTATTCAGTAATGGTGTATTAACGGCAAGAGATTCTTGGGCTTATGATTTCAATCCAAAGCAATTAGTGAATAAAATACAAAAACTTTTATCTGTTTACAATGTAGAAAGAGAAAAATACAAAGGTAGAGATATTGAAGATTTTGAGATGAATAAAAACCTTGATATTTCTATAAAATGGTCGGGTAAAGGTGGACTTAAAGATTTTATGGTTAGAGATAAGAATTTATTATTCAATAAAGATAAAATTAGTACATGTTTATATCGTCCTTATTGCATAAAAAAAATATATTTAGATATTCCTATTACACATTCTGTCTATTTAAATCCAAAGCTATATAGAGATAAAGAAAATCTTTCTATCGTATATCACAATCGAGAACTTATGAATGGATACATTTATGCGTCAAATACAATGGCTGATTACGCTATTAATGGAGGCGTATCGCAGATACCTCTATATGTATATGATGAGTCTGGAAATAAGACATCTAATGTCACAGACTGGGGACTGGCACTATTTAGAGAGAAATACGGAAAAGATATCACAGAAGAGGCGATATTCGCCTATTGCTATGCTGTCCTATCCTCTCCGAACTATCAAGAGAAATACGCCGATAACCTAAAAACCGATTACCCACGCATACCTATGTATGATGATTTTAAATTTTATCGTAGTCGTGGCGAGAGACTGATCTCTCTACACGCCGACTATGACAAGCTAGAGCTTGACCAACAATCTCTCGATAGTCTTATAATAACAAGAGATGACAAGCTACAGCTTGACCAACAATCTCTCGATAGTCTTGTAATAACAAGAGATGATAATTACTTACCTACTGGGATAGAAAACCCAAATAAAAATAATGTTACTCACCCTATGAAAATCGATAAAAAGAATGGTGTGCTTATCCTTGATAATCATAACAAAATAGAAAATATCCCCCTAGAAGTATTCGATTATAAGATAGGATCACGATCGGCATTGGATTGGATCGTAGAATACCACAAACCAAAAAAGCTCAATCCCGAAAAAGAACTTCATCATGCCACCCTCATCAACGAGGGACTAGACACCTACGATTGGAAAACTATTCGTGCTTATCTTTTTGATCTCGTCCCGAAGATTGTGGCTGTGAGTTTGGAGACATTGGAGATTTATGGGGAACTTTCTGAGAAGGAGGGGGAGTAAGATGGAAGTATTATATAAATATGGAGAAGGAGATCATATATCCCAATTAAAAAAAGGTAAATTATATTGCAATTCTTTACAATATTTTAAAGATATAGAGCAAGATACTGAGCGAGGAGATCCACATGAAGGCAATATAAAACTATTTTATCCAAATAATGATCCTCAAATGGAAATTACACTGGAATTTATAAATGGAAAAATTCAAATATCTCCAAGTGATGTTAAAGATATTTGTCTAAATTTACCAGAAAGCCCTAGCCATATTTTCTGTTTTTCATTATTTGAAATAGAATTGTTAAAACAAAGTGTTTTGCCTAATTTATTTCAAGCTGATTCAATAATTTTATTTCAATCAGAATTTTTAAATAGTATTAAAGAAAATTTAAGAAAACAAAGTATCAAACATAAAATAATAAAAATTGAATATGTGGAGTATGATAAAAAGACTGTATTTAATAAAAATTGGGCTACAAAACATATAAAATATAAGAATCAAAATGAAGTAAGGCTTGCTATATGGGATCAACCAATAGATAAACCTTTTATTCTCGATTTTATTCCTAAAGGAACATGTTATGTAGCAGATGTAGCAACACAATCTGCAGAAATTTTTGTACAGAAAGACCCTGAAAAATAGAAAATATATAGTAATAAATAAGTTGCTGCTAAAAATAAATATTCTCAAAGAGAATAACAATGGAAAAAACATATAGGATAATTGAATTGTATTTATAAAATTTTAAAAGAAATTAAATTTTATAATGAAGGGAAAAATCCTAATAGAATAAATGTAAAACAGGAAGATATAGATGATCTTGAAAAGATAGGAAAAAGGATTCTATTATATTTGAAAATAAAAAAAATTGAAAATATCTTGACAAATAATCCAAACTATGCTAAAATAAATATAGATAAAGAGAGAACGTTAAACATTCTCTCTTTTTTGTTTTCTTTGTAGGATCATTTTTTATCTTGACATATTATGTAATTCTCGAACTTCCTTAATTATTGCTCGTTGAATATCAAGGTAAGATAACTTTGCCTTATAGTCATGTTCTACAACTGAAAAAATTATAATCCTTTCCTTTGTCTTAACAAAAAGTGTTCTTATATTTCTATTCTTATCTCTTACATCTATCGCATCACCATAATCAAATATTATTTCAAATCTGCTTTTATTATAAATATTCCCCAAATTGGCTTGTATAAATATAAGAAAATCTTCATCTATTTGTGCTTTGGATTCAAAAGGTACTTCCACAGTCAACATTCCCAATCCTCCAATAGTAATTAAATCTGTATCATCTCGATAAAACAGCTTTTCCTTAGATGCTATACTATATACCGCCATTCGAGGGATCATAGCTTGATTTTTGCTGTATAAAAAAGAAGGTATTACTACCATTAAAAAAAGTATTACCCTAGTTATTTTTTTCATCATATACTCCCATCTCCTTAATATTACTAATTTAGTATAAATCTAATTCAAAAAATAATCAACAGTTGTTTAAATAGAAAATTGAAAATATCTTGACAAATAATCCAAACTATGCTAAACTAAATATAGATAAAGAGAGAACGTTTAACATTCTCTCTTTTTTGTTTTAAATCTAAAAAGATATTGACAAAATTTATCAAAATAGCTATAATAAATTATAGGGAGCTTAGAGAAGTGTCCCTAGCGTAGCACCCCTCAAGGGGCTATAATTAGTGAATGATACTGACTAACAGTAGTATCATCACTAAGAGTGTAATGAAGTACAACTTCATATGAGTGTTCCTCCTATGGAGATTTTAAGAGTCTGTTTGTTGCAGACTCTTAATTTTTTACACACTTCATTATCTCTTTTATTGTATTAGTAAAATATTGTCGGATATTTTTTTCATTACCTAAAAAATAAATTATAAAAAAATATTTTTATTCTTATAAAGAAAATACAAATCTTTTCATCCTTATCAATTTCTAATCCCCATTCATTTTTTATCAATATCCAAGTATCTACGTATTCTTCGTGGTATTTTATATTTGTCGGCATCCAGGAGCAAGGAGTTCTTGAGCCTTTGGAACGATTTTCAGATTTACTTACAGCGATAAGATGATTTGGAGTACCTAGATAGTTGCCATATTTTGATTTGGTATCTTTATCCCAGGCGAAAGCTCCTGATAAGTGAGCTTCTTTTAATGGCACAAAATGGTCCACATCAAGATCACTAGCATTTGTAAAATACTCATCAGAGTAGGGGTCGTACCAACGCCCACTAATAACACGCCTGTTAGAGATCACTAATTGTCCTATATTTTCTTCTATCAAAACTTCCATTCTCGTATTGAGTCCGTCTTTATCTTCATCGATCCACCTGTATTCATCTCTATTGTAAGAATCTTGACTATAAGTAGACACGCAAATAAATATTAATAATAATTTCTTCATTATTTATTGTACAGAATTACTTGGAATTTGTCAATTACTGTTGACATTTTTGTGAGCACGTAGTATAATATTATATACTTCTATAAATTATCCAATACACAACGGTAAATTTATTAAAAAGACTCTGCATTTTGTGGGGTCTTTTTTTTGTTCTCTCTTAGTGGTGCGATTTTTGTAATCAAATAGATATTAGTGCAATTTTTGTAAATACTAAAGACAAACATTGCACTTTCTCATTTTATTTCACAGCTCACAATACTGATATTTCCTATATATGAATTTTTAAAATTGTAGGTAACTAAATATATAAATAATAAATCACTACTTTTTATTTTTTTTATTTTTCTTTTTTTTTATTGACAAAAATATATTTTTGTTCTAAACTGAGATGTGTATTGGAGGAAGTAGTGAAGTATCAAATCATACATCTCAGTTTAATTAACGAATTTCAACTTACTTTATCAGAAGTTATTGTCTTATCAAAAATCAGATCTTTAGAAAACAAAAGATTTCAAGACACTTGTATTGCTCGATATGAAAATATTGGTTCATTTATTGGTATGACAGAGAGATCTGTAGCTTATAATGTCAAAAAACTTCAACAAAAAGGGCTTATTCAAACAGGTGAATACCTAAATCCAAACTCTCCTAAAAAATCCTACCTAAAAACATGGTGGAAAAAATCAACAGACCTTGTTCAAGATTCTATTTCTAACTCTTTGTATATCAAAATTCCTCAAGAAATCCTTGAATCTCAAGTATTAAATGCAACTAACAAGTTTTATTTTGGATTGATTACTTATCTTCGTGATAAGCTCGATATAGATGCGACAAAAAGTATTTCATACAAAGATGTTGCTAAATATTTCCCTTGTAAAAAAAGAACCTATTATCACAATTTAGATATGCTCAAAAGCATAGGGGTACTTGATGATCTTTGTTATAGCAAATTTAATCAAGAAGATGTTCTACAAAAAATACAAGCTTATGATTGTAATGCTATTCGTGGAAGACAAGCAGCTTTATCGATAGAAGAAAAAAGTTATTTATTAACACTTGATGAATCTTTACAAAAGCAATTTGAAAAAGATACCTTATTTACAAAAAGAATGACTAAGCAATCCAAGAAAAAAGAAAATTGTTCCTATCATATACTTGATCTACCTTTTGTCAAAACACCAAGCCCTCAGACTACTTTAGTGGACCTCAAGCCTTCACACAACAGATACTATGAAGCGATGACACAAATTAGACGCTCTCATGGAGTGATAGCCGATGACTTTGAAAATGCCAACAAAGAATTTAAAAACTCTCCTTACAACTTAGTTAAAAAAACAAATAGAAGAAAAGATTTTATAATAGCTCACGCCGATGCTATTAGATTTGCTATAGATTATAAATATATGGATCAGTTTCAAGATAACTATTTTCATTCTTTATATAAATATTTCCCTGAAGTATTTGATACTTTAGGAAGTAACACTAATAAAATACAAGATCATCTAGTCAACATAGGGGTAGTTAAAATCACACTTCTAACATGGGGTGAAGAGTTCACAAAAGAGTTTGGATATAACTTCTCAAGTGAAAGGTTGGATAAGGTGGTAAGTAATTTTTGTTTACATAATATCAA
>CAMQSH010000085.1 GCA_947036575.1 uncultured Brevinema sp.
AGTAACTGGTAAAACCCCAGCTTGTTTTGAACCATCTTTAGATTATGTTGTTGTCAAAATACCAAAATGGCCTTTTGATAAATTCCCAAAAGCAATCCGTACCCTAGGTACCAAAATGATGGCTACTGGTGAAGTGATGGCTATAGGACGTAATTTTGAACATGCCTTCCTCAAAGCTATTCGTTCTTTAGAAATCAATCGCTATGGACTCATGTACCCAGAATCTGAAAATAGAACCATTGAAGAATTAAAAGAGCGTGTTGTCAAAGCTGGCGATGACAGAATTTTTGATGTAGCTGAACTCCTAAGAAAAGGATTTATGTGGCGTCGTCTCTGTGAATTAACAGGTATTGATTATTACTTTATGGAAAAAATTGACTGGATCGTTAAACAAGAAGAAATCCTTAAAGACTATGTCCTTAGTGATTTGAACGCAGAAAATCTAAGAACCATAAAAAGTAAAGGTTTTTCAGACAAGGCTATTTCAGAATTAATGAATGTTGCTGAAGAAGATATTTTTGCAAAAAGAAAAGAATTAGATATCTTCCCTGTATACAAACCTGTTGACACTTGTGCTGCTGAATTTGAAGCTTTAACTCCTTATTATTATTCTTGTTATGACACAGAAGATGAAGTTTCTGTCTCTAAAAGACAAAAAATGCTCGTTATTGGATCTGGGCCTATCCGTATTGGACAAGGGATAGAATTTGATTATTCTGTGGTACATGCTGTAGGCACACTGAGAGCAATGGGCTACGAAAGTATCGTTATCAATAACAATCCAGAAACCGTGAGTACAGACTTTGTTATTGCGGATAAATTATATTTTGAACCGCTAACAGAAGAAGATGTTTATCATATTATCCTCAAAGAAAAACCTGAATATGTCTTCGTACAATTCGGTGGACAAACAGCTATCAAATTAGCTAAATTCTTACACGAAAAAAATATCCCTACGGCTGGTGTTGGTTTTGAACAAATTGACCTTGCTGAAGATAGAGAGCGTTTTGATGCTTTAATGGAAGAATTAGATATTCCTAGACCTAAAGGCACAAATATTCGTACTATGGAAGAAGGTATTAAAGCTGCTCAAGATCTTGGTTTTCCTGTACTTGTGAGACCTTCTTATGTGCTTGGTGGTGCTGGAATGGAGATTTGTTATTCTATAGAAGAAGTACAAAATTATCTAGCTTCTGCCCTCGCTAAAACAGAACACCCTATTCTTATAGATAAATATCTAAATGGAATTGAATTAGAAACTGATGCTATTTGTGATGGCGAAGATATCTTTATCCCAGGTATCATGGAACATTGGGAAAGATCTGGTGTACACTCTGGAGATAGTATTAATATTTACCCAACACAACGTATCTCTCCCGAAACTGAAAAACTAGTAGAAGAATATTGTCGTAAAATTGCCCTCGCTATGAAAATCAAAGGGCTTATCAATGTTCAATTTGTGATGCATAATAACAAACCTTATGTCATCGAAGTCAATCCTCGTGCTAGTCGTACTATTCCCTTTATAGCCAAAGTTACAGGCGTACCTATTATTGATATCGCGACAAAAGTCATGCTAGGTAAAAAATTAAAAGATCTGGGCTATACTAATATACACCCAAAAATCAAAGATATCGCTGTCAAAGTACCTGTCTTCTCCACAGAAAAATTATCTAATGTAGAAGTGGGGCTTAGTCCAGAGATGAAATCTACTGGAGAAAGTGCTGCTATAGCATCGACTTTTGAAGAGGCATTGTATAAAGGACTATTATCTGCTAGAAAAAATTATATTCTTTTAGATGATATTCATATTTATTTATCACTCTGTGAACAAGATCAAGTGAGACAAGAAATTACAGAAATTTTAAAATCTTTTCCAGCCAATTGTTTGAATCTTAGTGCTGAAGAAAGTACAGCTTTATACTTACAAGAACAGGGTCTACAAGTACAAGCTTTAAAATCTGCTGAAAAGATAGAAGCTAGTATGAAAAATGGAACTTTTAATATATTTGTAAATATCTCTACAACATCTCGTGATATAGAAAGAAATGAGTTTAATCTCAGACGTACGGCTTTGGAGTTTGGTTTGGAAGTAATGACTTCACCAGATAGTCTCAAAGCACTCTCTATTATCAAAAATGCTAATATTCAAGATTTTACTGTTAAAGAATTATTTAAAACAATAGGATACAAATAATGAAATCACTTGTTTCTATTAATGATATTGATAAAACAACAATTTTAAAAATTTGCCAACGAGCCTTAGAAATAAAGACCCATGGATTCTCAAAAACACTTCCTGACAAAATTATTGCGACCTTATTTTTTGAGCCTTCTACGAGAACTAAATTATCTTTTCAAAGTGCTATCTTACGCAGTGGTGCTCAGATTCTCAATTTTGAAGCAGATAACTCTTCTCTAAAAAAAGGGGAGACTTTGGAAGATACTATTAGAATGACTAGTGCCTATGCTGATCTGATTGTTATTAGACACCCAGAAGCTGGCTCTGCTCTTCGTGCTCAACAAGTTAGCTCTTGCCCTATAATTAATGCTGGTGATGGTACTAATGAGCACCCTACTCAGACCCTTCTTGATTTGGTGACTATCTTAGAACATCATGGTTCTTTAGATGGATTTACGATTACTCTCGGTGGAGATCTAAAATATAGCAGAACGATACCATCCCTACTCCATGCTTTAGCGAATTTTGATGTCAAAATCATCCTTGCCTCTCCACAGTTATTATCATTACCAGATCATCTAAAGGCTAATTTTCAAGATAAAATCATCTTACAAACACACTCCCTCAAAGAAGGATTAAAGAGTGATTATTTTTATATGACAAGAGTACAAAAAGAAAGAATCACTGGTACTACTGATATTACTTTTGAAGAAGATTGGATTTTAAACAAAAATCTTTGCGAACAATACGCTAACCAAAACACCAAAATACTTCATCCTCTTCCAAGAGTCAACGAGATCACTACGGATATAGACGATAGTCCTTATCAGTTATACTTCACTCAAGCAGAAAACGGAGTCTATACACGTATTGCTTTATTAGAATATATTTTAGGAGTTTATTAATGCAATCTATCACTTCGACTATTCTTAATACGACGCTCTTGAGTCCTGATTTATTTGTTCTTGATATTAGTTTTCCCAACCCTGTACAAGCAGGACAATTTATGATGATTAAAGTACCCGATAACTCCAAAATTCTTCCTCGTCCTATTAGCATTTTTAATTATGATCCCAAAACTCAAAGATTATCCTTATTAATTCGTAGTCGTGGACAAGGTACTGAACTATTATCCAAAATGTCTCTTGGTCAAAAAATAGATGTCTTTGGAAGTTTAGGTAAGGGTTTTGATACGAATATAAGCGATAAAAATATTATTCTAATGGGAGGAGGCGAAGGCATCGCTCCTATGCTCCTCACCAGCGAACTACTCAAAAAAAATAACGATGTTTCTGTATTTGCTGGTTTTCGCCATCAAATCGAAGCTTCTACCTTAGACTATTTTGATAGTGATTTAGACATCCAATACACTGCTCAAGATCACTCTGAGAATTGTGCTAGGGGATTGATTACTGATCTCTTAGATGATATTGATGAGCCTGATTATATCTATACTTGTGGTCCTATCCCTATGATGAAAGCTATCTATACTAAGGTACTACATAAAAAATGGAATACAAAAGTATTCATCTCCATGGAAAGCCATATGGCTTGTGGAGTCGGTGCTTGTGTTGGGTGCACAGTAAAAGATTGTCATAATCATTCTATAAGAGTTTGTACCGCTGGACCTATATTTCTTGCAGAGGAGATTTTTAATGTCTAATTTATCTATTAATTTTCTTAATCATAAGCTAAAAAACCCTCTCATCGCTGCTTCTGGCACTTTTGGATTTGGAGAAAACTATCAAGAGTTTTTTTCTCCTGATGAGCTTGGTGGCATGGTATTAAAAGGACTCACTCCAGAACCTCGTTCAGGAAATGATGGAATTCGTCTTGCTGAAACTCCCTCTGGAATGCTCAATTCTATAGGCTTACAAAATCCAGGGCTGGAATATTTTGAATCTGATATTCTTCCTACTCTCAAAAATATTAACAATCTCCGTATCGTAAACATCAATGGCAAATGTATAGAAGATTACGAAATTCTTGCAGCTCGTGCTGATTCTTGGGAAGAAATTGATATGATAGAATTAAATATTTCTTGCCCTAATGTCAAAGAAGGCGGAATGGCTTTTGGCACTGTCCCAGAGGTGGCTGCCGAAGTTACTAAAAGAGTCAAAGCCTTAATCCATACTAAGCCTCTTATTGTAAAATTATCCCCCAATGCCATGGATATTGGAGCTGTTGCCCATGCTGTAGAAAATGCTGGTACCGATGGATTATCTCTTATCAACACATTACTAGGAATGGCTATAGATATCAAACAAAAAAAACCAGTGCTTGGAAATATCTTTGGTGGATTATCTGGGCCTGCGATAAAACCTATTGCCTTGAGAATGTTATGGCAAGTCAGACAACAGACTTCCCTCCCTATCCTTGCTGGTGGTGGGATCTTTAATGCTAACGATGCTATTGAATTTTTAATGGCAGGAGCTGATGCTTTGTCCATAGGTACTGCATTTTTTAGCGACCCTCTTGTTGCTCAAAAAATATTAAAAGATTTACAAGAATATATGAAACAAGAAAATATCAAATCTCTTTCTGATATTATAGGTATTGCCCATAAACTTTAATCATTTAAACCAAGGAGAGTTTTATGAATAAATATATAGAAGAGCTATGTAATACATTCTTTGAAAATAGAAAAATTACGTATTCACTAATTGAACAATTAACAGAGGATCAATTAGTAGAAAAAATGAAAAGACCTGGTCTTGATAGTATATCAAAACAAATACAAGAAATGGCAGATGTTCAAATAGCATTTGTAAAAGCCATCACTTCCGGAGCAATTGATTTTTCTACAGTAAGTGATATATTTGATTACACATCAATTAATAGCAAAGAAAAATTAGTTGAATGCCTGAGATCAGCTGACAAGTTTACGGAAATAGTATTCCAAAGTGGTCAGTTCAAAGAGTCTATAGAGTGGTATGGCAAGTAAATCAATATCTGCTCACATCTAAATAGTTTGATTTGTCATGAAGTATTCCATCAAGGACAAATTGTAATGGCTCTTTACTGGATGGGTATTGAAATACCGGAAACTTGGTGTCATATGTGGGTACTACCTTCTACATGTAAACATTAATAATTATAGTAATATACATTAGACACTAAAAAGTAATCCTATAATATCAGAAAGAGATTTATCACAAATATGGTATTGCCCATAGTAAATAATATTAACATAGGAGTCATCTATGACAGCACAAGAAAGATTAATCGTAGCTTTGGACTTTCAGACTGCTAAAGAAGCAGAACAAATGGTTTTAACTTTAGGAGAACATGTTTCTTTTTATAAAGTAGGATTGGAATTATTTTTGAATACAGGGGGATCTATTTTAGAATTCCTAGCATCTCAGAACAAACGTATTTTTTTAGATCTAAAATTTCATGATATCCCAAATACTACCGCTGCTGCTGCTCGTTTTGCTGCTAGTTTGGATTCTGTAAGTATGTTCAATCTCCATGCTTCTGGTGGTACTCAAATGATTAAAGATTCTATGGCTGTCAAAAGAGCCGATCAAATTTTACTTGCTGTAACTGTCTTGACATCTCTTGATGACGGCGATATTACAGCTAATTTTCAAAGTCCTCTTACAGCTTCTGAATTAGCATTAAATTTAGCAAAAAATAGTAAATTAGCTGGTGCTAATGGCGTGGTTTGTTCTGCTCTTGAAGCTCAAACCATAAAAAAACATTGTGGTGAGGATTTTATCACTGTCTGTCCTGGTATTAGATTTAATGATTCTCAAGTAGGCGATCAAAAAAGAGTTTTAGGACCTAAAGAAGCTATACAAAATGGAGCTGATTATTTAGTTATAGGACGTCCAATCACGGCAGACCCTTCTCCTAAAGACGCTGCCCTAAGAATGTTAGAAGAAATATCAAAGGCATAACTATGACTATATTCAAAAACGCCCTTTTATCTACTAATCAAGTTCAAGATATTCTTGTTGACAATGGCACTATTCAATTAATAAGCTCCCATATTGATAGTCCTACTGATCATATAATTGATTGTGAAGGACGATTACTACTCAGTGGGATGATAGATGCTCATGTCCATTTTAGAGATCCTGGATTCCCTCAGAAAGAAGACGCTCTTAGTGGTACAAAAGCAGCTTTAAGAGGTGGTGTTACCTCTATATTGGATATGCCCAACACTTTACCTTTGTGTATCAGTGCAGAAGAATTGGCACATAAAAAATCAATTTACAAACAAAACACTTATGCAAATTATGGATTTCATTTTGGTGGAGATGCTAGAGATAATTCTCTTCAACTCCCCCACCCTTCACAATATGCAGCATTAAAAATATTCTTAAACGAAAGTACAGGCTATATGCTCGTTACTGATGATAAAGTGTTAGATAATTTGTTTGCTAAGTCTCATTATATTGCCGTTCATGCTGAAGGGGAAGCCGTAGAAAAGGCTATTTATTTTGCTAAAAAACATCACAATACCCTTTATCTATGTCATATTTCTCAAGCAGAAGAATTGCAAATTATCAAACAAGCGAAAGATCAAAAATTACCTATCTTTGCTGAAGTATGCCCTCATCATATTCTCTTCAACGAAAAAGACACTACCAAGCTCCTAACGATGAAACCTGGTCTTCGTACTAAAAGAGATCAAGATATGCTCCTCGAAGCTTTAGATAGTGGCTTAATTGATACTTGGGGCACAGATCATGCGCCTCATCTGATTTCCGAAAAGGAAGCTCAACTCACTTATGGAATACCCGTTATAGAATTTTCTTTGGAACTTTTACTCACCCTCGCAAAACAAATGAATTGGTCTTATCAAAAAATCGAGTCTTTGTATTCTAGTATGCCACAAAATATTTTTTCTATAATTAAAAAAGGCAAAATTACTCAAGGTTATGACGCTGATTTTGTTCTTGTAGAACAAGATACTTCTTATACTATTCAAGAAAAAGATATTATTTCCAAATGTGGCTGGAGTCCTTATGTAGGCAGACAAGTTACATCCAAAATACACAGCACCTATATAGGTGGAGAAGAAGTGTATAATGCCCATTCTCAAGAATTCAAAAAATCAAGATATATTAAGGAGCTTTCTTATGACAGATAATGCAAAAAAAATTGCTCAGGTGCTCTTAACAACCAAAGCCGTAAAATTAAATGTTAAGGATCATTTTGTATATGCGTCAGGGATTAAAAGCCCTATTTATTGTGATAATAGATTTTTATTAGGTTTTCCAGAAGCTCGAACAACTATCATTAATGCCTTTTTAGAAAATCCTCTCGTTCAAGAAGCTGACATTATTGCAGGCACTTCAACAGCAGGAATTCCTTGGGCTGCTATTATTGCCGACCATCTCAACAAGCCTCTAGCCTATGTGAGAGCAGAAGCTAAGGCTCACGGCGTTGGTAAAACCGTAGAGGGTGCAGAAGTCACAAACAAAAAAACAATTATCATCGAAGATCTTATTTCTACTGGAGGAAGCTCCAAAAAAGTACTAGATAATTTATTAGCAGAAAATGCATTAGTCACTGGTATCGTAGCGATATTTTCTTATGAATTTGTAGAAGTTACTACTATTTTTGATAAGACTCCTTGTCAAACTTTGAGTAATTTTTCTACTTTATTACAAATAGCTAAAGAAACAAAAATTCTCAGCGAAGAAGAATGTACCATAGCTAGTGCTTGGAATTCTTCCCCACGTACTTGGAAAGTATAAA
>CAMQSH010000086.1 GCA_947036575.1 uncultured Brevinema sp.
AGAAAAAAATTCATAAAAACTACCTATTATCAAAGATAATATCGATAAAGAATAATAATATTAAATAAAAAAAGTGCTGAATAGTACACAAAGGAGAGTCTTAAATAAAATCATATTAATATAAAAAGAATCACAGCATTATAGCAGGTTTTCATTCGATAATAAACACACCTTAGAGAATATTCTAGGGTGTGTTTTTGGAGTGGGATAACACTAATGGGTTTGTAAATTCTAGAATTGTAAGATATAATTAGAATAAATGAGAAAAAGTAAATAAAAGGAGCTAAACATGATAAGAATGGTCATTATGATATATAAAATATATAGAAGTGTAGTTTATATCAACAAAGGCGAATATGATGAAGCTATTAAAAACTATAATAAGGCTATAGAAATCAAGCTACATTTAACAGAAACTTATAGTTATAGTTATATAGATGAGGCTTATAACAATAAAAGGGGAGTATAATGTCCCCATATATTTTTGAAACGGAAAGACTTGGTTTTCGCTTTTGGCAAAAAAAAGATACAAATCCTTTTATTGCTTTGGGGCAAGATGTTGAGGGAATGATTTTTTTCTCACGCACTTATGCTCCTTCAGAATCTTATGCTAAAATGTGTGAACATATTATCTTTTTAGAAGATCATGGCTATGGTTTTTGGGCTGTCGATTATAAAGCAACAGGTGTATTTATTGGTACAATAGGCTTTAATCATCCTAGCATTCAAGCTTTTTTTACTCCTTGTGTACAGATTGGTTGGTGTTTACAAAAAGAATATTGGGGACAAGGACTTGCGACAGAAGGGGCAAAAGCAGCTCTAGAATATATAACAAAAAACAGTAATCTTACAGAAATATATTCCTATACCTCTAAAGATAATCAAGCCTCTATTAAAGTAATGCAAAAAATACAGATGGAGTTTGTTGATGAATTTGTACCAACAAATGGCGATGAACAAATCAAATATGTAGCTTTTCGTAAGCTTTTAAATAAAAATTAAAGTAAGGTTTTATCATGCTAATCAACAATACAAAATATCTCTTTGAATCAGAACGTTTGGGATTTCGTTATTGGGAAGATGAAGATAGCGATTTTTACACTTCTTTGTGTCAAGATAAAAAAGTGATGGAGTTTTTTCCTCATATTCCTTCTGTATCAGAAGCAAAAGGAGAGATGTTTTATATTGATGATAAATTAAGAACGGCTGGTTTTGGGTTTTGGGCAGTAGAATTAAAAGAAACACAAGAGCTAGTAGGTGATATAGGAATGCAAAAAGTCCCTTTTGAATCTTTTTTTACACCAGCATTTGAAATAGGATGGCGAGTTGCTCATAAATATTGGAGACAAGGATTTGCTAAAGAAGGGGCATCTCGTATCTTGGAGTATGCTCTCGAAAAAAATATCACGAACAAAATCATATCCTATACCGCAAAACAAAATATTCCCTCCCAAATACTCATGCAAAAGTTAGAGATGATATATTTGGGGGAATTTAATCATCCTCATTTAGATGAAGATCACCCTTTGGCTAAACATCTTTTATACGAAAAAACAATACAAAATCACAATAAAAACTGATCCTAAAACAGATTTTTGGCAACGCACTTATTATGGATTTAGGAACGATAATGCACCTCCCTGTTGATGAAAACAGAATTTAACAGTAACCATCGTTTTGATCAGTGTGGTGTTATTATTTATCAAGATAGTGATAATTGGTTTAAATTCTCTGTAGAATATGAAAATTACGAGTATCAAAGATTAGGAAGTTTCGTGACGAATCATGGATATTCCGACTGGGCACCCCGTAATATTCCAGCCGAACATAAAGTTGTATATTATAGATTGAGTAGACGGGAAAGTGATTTTTGTATTGAAAGTTCTTATGATGGAATCAATTTTAAACAGATAAGGATTTTTTATTTGTTTGAAGGTAGTGGTAGTATACAGATAGGTCTCTACACTTGTATCCCTGAAGAAATCTCTTTTACGTCTACTTTTACAGAATGTAAATGGTTGGCTCATAAATAAACAACAATATATTTTAAGAAAAGAGTGATCTTAGATATTTTTCAATTTCAATTTGAAAGATTTTATAAAATAACTTATACTATATAGATAATTATACTTAGAAAATGATTTGAGGGTTAATATGAAAAAGATAGGCTTATTATTAGTATTACTAAATATCATAGCTTGTGGAGATAGAGAGGCTGGAATACTTGAAGCTGCTAAGATTGGGGATTTGGCTAGAGTACAAACTTATATAGAAAAAGGTGTTAATATTAATTCCCAAGATGAAGATGGTCTCACAGCTTGGACATGGGCTTCACGAAAGGGACACTTGGAAGTAGCAGAATATCTTATAGCGAAAGGAGCTAAAAAGTTTGATCCCAAACTAGATAAAGAATTGCTATTAATGATACAACAAAATGATGACCTTGAAAAAGTAAAAGAGCTTATAGAAAAAGGTGCTAATATTCATGCTATAGATGAAAATAGTGATTCTGTCTTGATGCAAGCTTCCTTTAATGAACATTTAGAAATAGTAGAATACTTAGTAGAAAATGGAGCTGATCTTAATTATCAGAATAAAAATGGTATCACAGTCTTGATGCAAGCTTCCTATTTGGAACAGTTTGAAATAATAAAATATCTTGTAGAAAATGGTGCGGATGTCAATCTTCAAGGTCAATATGATTATACAGCTTTAGGTATAGCTTCAGAACTAAAATATACAGAAGTCGTAGAATATTTAGAAAGCAAGGGTGCAAAATAAAAATCTGATTTCAAAAACAATATTGAAAATATTTAAATAAAAACAAGTATCATAGATACAGAGGGATTTAATATGAAAAATATAGGTTTATTATTGGTATTACTAAATATTATAGCTTGTGGAGATAATACAAAAGAGAAAAATTCTACAACTGAAAAAATTGAAGAAGTAGTAGAAATTATAGATACAACACCCTATGACAATATGTCGCTTGATGAAAAAAATGAGGCTTTAGTAGTCTCTTCAAGTAATGGAGAGCTTGAAGCCGTAAAAGGTTTGATTGCTAGTGGGGCTTTTGTAGATTTTAAAGATGAGTTTGAAATGACACCATTAATGGCTGCTTCCTATAGTGCTTCTTATAACACAGATGACAAATACTTGGAAGTCGTGAAGTATCTTGTTGCCAAAGGTGCAGATGTTAATATCACTACTATTAAACATGATTACATAGATACAGCTTTGACTATGTCTATACAACATGGTGGAGAGAGTCCAGAAGTTGTAAAGTTTCTTATAGACAGTGGAGCTGATACTTCAGCTGTTTTTAAGAATATGTATGATTATAACGGTAATACAGCATGGGGAGAAGCTATAGAATATGGATCTATAGAGATCATAAAATATCTTGTTGCCAAGGGTGTTGACACCAATAATACCACGATCTTTGACTGGGCAAGAGTTGGGTGGTTAGAAAAAGTGCAAGAATGTGTAAAGAATGGTGCAGATGTTAATGCTATAATAAAAGATAATGGCTTTACAGCCTTGATGGGTGCTTCAGCGGCTAGAAATTTAGAAATAGTAAAATACTTGATCGAGAATGGAGCTGATATTAATATTCAAAATCAATTTAACTATACAGCTTTAGATATTGCTAAAGAAAGTGAAGATACTGAAATTATAGAATACCTAGAGAGTCTTAAATAAAAACAAGTGTCTTAGGTGTGAAAGTTTTTATAAAATAACTTATACTATATAGATAAAGATACTTAGAAAATATATAATAAAATAGGAATACAGATTCTTTAATATAAAAAATCTGTATTAAGACAATAGTCTCACAGCTACGCTAGTTCGCTATTCTCTAAAGGAGTTTAATATGAAAAAAATAGGCTTATTATTAATGATCTTAGGGGTGTTTAATCCCTTATATGGAGATATTGTAAAGTTTGCTGAAAAAGGGAAATTAACAAAAGTACAAGAATGCATACAAAAAGGTGTGGATATTGAGACTAGAGGTAAGTATGGTTGGACAGCATTAATAATTACTTCTCAAAAAGGACATTTAGATGTTGTAACATATTTAGTAGAAAATGGAGCTAATATTAATGCTAAAAGCGATAATGGAGCATCTGTATTGATGAATGCTTCAGGGGAAGGACACTTAGAAATAGTAAAATATTTAGTTGAAAAGGGTGTTGATATAGAGGCTGTGAATAATAAGGGTGGTACTGCATTAATATATGCTTCACTAGAGGGGAAGTTAGAGGTAGTAAAATTTTTAGTAGGAAACGGAAGTTCTATTGATGTTAAAGATAGCTATAATTTAACTGCACTGATGTGGGCTTCACGAAGAGGGTATTTAGATATAGTAACATATTTAATAGATAACAATGCTGACATTAATACGAAAGGAGAACATGGGCAACCCGCTTTGATGTTTGCTGCACAAGAGGGGCATTTAGAAGTAGTAAAATACTTGGCAGAAAAGGGTGCTGATGTTGATCCTGTTTCTGATAATGGTTGGACACCTCTAATGGAAGCTGTTTCACACGGAAACTTGGAAATGACAAAATACTTGGTTGAGAATAGAGCTGATATTAATGCTAAAAATAAAGATGGTCAAACAGCTTTAGATCTTACAAAGAATGGTAGTGTTAAGAAATACTTAGAGAATCTTAAATAAAAAAATACTAAATAAAAACTCAAAATAAATAAAAACAAGTGTCATAGACACAAAGGAGAAAATATGAAAAATTTAATGGCTGGAAACTGGAAAATGCACAAAACTATCGCTGAAGGCGTAGCATTTGTCAATGAATTAAAAGCACAATTACAGGACAGACCTGATCGTGGCGTACTCTTATGCGTACCTTCCACCATGCTCCATGCAGTCGCAACAGCGGCTAAAGGTTCTGCAATCATGGTAGGATCTGAAGATATGTACTTTGAAGAAAAAGGTGCTTTCACAGGCGAAATTTCTCCTTCTATGGTTAAAGACACAGGTGCTACTGCAACATTAGTAGGACATTCCGAAAGACGTGTGATCTTTGGGGAAACTGACCTTATAGTAAATAAAAAAATTAAAGCTGCACTAACTCATGGACTTTTACCAGTATTATGTATTGGCGAAAGCTTAGAAGAGCGTGAAGCTGGAAAATTAGAAACTGTTCTTTCCACACAAATCAAAGGTGGGCTTGAAGGGATTTCTGCTGCTGATGCAAGTAAAATTGTAATTGCTTACGAACCTGTTTGGGCTATTGGAACTGGTAAAACAGCTTCTCCTCAAGATGCAGATGATGCTCATGCAATGGCTCGTAAACTTGTAGCTAATCTTTATGGACAAGAACTAGCTGATAAGATGATGATCCTTTACGGTGGATCTGTAAAAGCTGACAATGTGGATGAATTAATGGCTATGAAAAACATCAATGGAGCTTTAGTTGGTGGAGCATCCCTCGAAGTAGAAAGCTTTACTCGTATTGCTAATTTCACTTGTAGTGAAAAATGTTCTTGCTCTAAATAATTTCTTAAAAAACTATAAAAAAATACACCCTAGCTTTAAGTTAGGGTGTATTTTTTTTATTATCTATCTACGGTAATTTTTTCAAAATCATAATAAATTGCCATTCTATTATAAAAACCATCACCAGTGTATAGATATACAGGAATGATATTTCCAAATGGGGTTTTAATTTTATATTGAGTAAAAGGCTTAACTATTATTTCTGATTGATTATTTTGTTTGGCAATATTAATTTTATCAACGAGCTCATTATATTCTGTTCTATAATGTAACCATGTAGGTACCATAACTAACCATATAACCAAAGCAAGTGCTACCATAAAATAAGAAAACTTTTTAATAAGAGATAGAGCTGATGGATTTAACTCTACATGAGAGTTAATAACCATTACTATACTAATATATAAAAATGCTAGTCCAAAATTTATAGGACCACCATAAAATGAGGGAGCAGCAGCCATCACTCCAACTGCCATCCAAGAAAAAAGGAATAAGAGTACAGGAATAACATGAAGAGCTTTAGTCCAATCTTTTTCTAATAATAAATTTTTTCTTAACGTCAATGCAAAAATCATACTAAAGGGCGCACTATAAATAAGCCATGGAAAATCTCCAAACCACATGATTTTGGCTAAAGAATAAAAATATTTTTTAAAGCCTAAATCATTCCAATTAAGATATTGTCCAGCAAATTCCCAATTTGCTCCACCACCATAACTATTCATACGACTATTATCCCAATTTATTGGTGTAGCCATTAATATAGCAAATCCCACTAAAAATCCAATGATTCCTATCCAATACCAAAGAGGTAAAGCTCTTTTTTTGTATTTTAGAAAGATAGTAATAAATAAAAGTAAAGGAACTATAGCCACACTTTGTTCATGAGTATTACCAGCAATAATTCCTAAAAGAACTACTAAGGTAAGAGAAATATTATATTCTTTATTTCTAATAAATTGAAAATAAACATTTAAAAAAAGCAATAAAAATATAAAGGATAGAGTATATGAAACAGTAAGCATAGTTTGTGTATATATAGTCCAAGAACCTACTAAACAAGATAATAATAAACTAGATAAAATTAATAATAGGTAAGGATCTTTTTTATTATCTTGTTTTACAAAATTTGGCTGAACAGTATTATATGCAACAAAAATAAATACTATTCCTAGTAATGATGTTAGTATATCAGTTAAAGGATCTCTTAGTTGGAGAATCAATCTTCCTATTGTATGTGTTATGTATCTTCCATGAAAAGTAAAATATTCTTGAGCTTGTAGTATAAAGGGATTTCCTTTAGTAGCATAAGCAAAATCATCGTCAAAAGTGACGGGGAAAAACAGGTTACTTAAATAAATCAGTCCTAATATTATTAGTAATATTAGGACTGATTTATTTAAATGAATTTTATTGGTTATTAAATTCTTCATTGGGAATTTTAGAATCCTGAATCAGGAGTATGACCTTTTGAGTTGTCATCATTATCTCTAGGTCTACGATCTCCACCGTATCCACCGCCACCTCTGTTGTTATCTCTGTTGTATCCGCCACCTCTGTTGTTGTCTCTATTGTATCCACCACGATCGTCATTATAGTTACGACGCTCACGACGAGGTTCTTCAACATCTTTGTTGATTTGGTATACATTGATACGTTTTTTCTCATCCACATTTTTGAAGAAAACAGTAATGCTATCTCCAATTTCTAAAGAATGAAGATCTGCTTCCATTTTTGAAATGTGAAGAAGAGCTTGAGTTCCTGGCAGTATTTCGATGAATACTCCAAAAGCTTCTTTACGTGTGATAGGACCAGTGATAGCTTCATCTGGATTGAAGCCTTTTGTTAAGTGTTCAATCACTTTCATATTAGCTTCGATCATTTCCATATCGTTACCAGAAATGGTAACAGTTCCGTTATCATCAATATTGATTTCTGTATGGAACTCTGCCATCATTTTTTTGATCACGCGACCACCGGAACCGATAACGTTTCCTATTTGATCTGTCTCAATAGACATTTTTTGTATTTTAGGTGCTGAATTAGACACAGTAGACCTTCCTTCTATAATGGTTTTTTCCATAATTTTTAATATATGCATTCTTCCTTCTTTGGCTTGAGAAAGTGCTTTTTTCATGATTTCTTCTGGGAGACCTGCTGTTTTGAGATCCATTTGAATTGCGGTAATCCCGTGTACAGAACCTGCAACTTTGAAATCCATATCTCCATGATGGTCTTCTAGACCTTGAATATCGGAAAGAACAGTGTAATCATTAGTTTTTTTATCCCAAA
>CAMQSH010000087.1 GCA_947036575.1 uncultured Brevinema sp.
TTTTTAACAGCGATTTCCGTAAAACTAAATGAAATAGCTTTTGAAATGGTAATGGCTAATGAAAATCAAGAAAGTGTATCAGTAATACTTCCTTCTAAAATGAGTGTCGCTGGAACAAGTGTCAGTGATACTGTAAAAATGAACCCTGTAAGAGGAAACTCTATAATTACTTATATTGCTCTCTTTGAATCCTATAATCAGAACAAACATTTTGCCGTAAGGGCTGATGAATCAGCTGAAATGCTAGAAAAAGTGTATAAAGAGCTTGTGGAAACCTGTTTTGATGTGAAATTAGCTCAATCAAGCCTAAACGCTCAGTGCAGATGTCCCGAACAAAATACTTCATTTATGCTCCTATACCGCTTGTCTATGCAACTAATGTACTACTTCGCAAATATTGAATTGGCTGTTTTTCATGAAAAAAAATAATTTATTTTTTTCTATTTTTCCCCTACATTCTGTAAATAAAAAACTTTGTTCCTTAGAGAGCTTAAAGCCTCCTAAGGATTTGGGGGAAGGAATGATATTCCATAAACTAAATGCTATGGAAAATTTTATAGGGGGAATGAGTTTTCAAGAAGTTATTTCAAAACTTTGTGGGGAAAATTTGAGTCCTCAAGATTTTATGAATATGCCTCCGTTTATGTTTTATACCTATATCAAAGAACGATTAAATATCGCTGAACATAGAAAAAAAGAATTGGATGCTCTTCGCTCCAAAAAATAATAATCATTAACAATAATGAATTTATGAATTTACGTTATAAGGAAAAATGATGGCGAATAATGGTGCTTTTAATTTTTTGATAAAGTTTACTTCTGTGTACTCGAACGCTGGGCTGTCGAAGTCTATTATGAAAGCTCAACAAGATTCCAAAAAAATAGGTCAAGCCAGTGCTAAAGGTATCGCACTAGGTTTGGGTAATCCTGCGTCTAATAAAGAAATAAAAAACTACGGCGACGCACTTTCAAAATTTATCAGCAACACAGCAAAAAACACCCTTAAAAATGAAACTGAAGCCCTGTCAAAAAAAACGCCCAAAGCATCTCGTTATGATCCAGGCATGGCTTATGCTGGAGGCAATAGAGCAATGGGATTGTTATTTGCTGATAATCCCATAGGAAAATTTATGATGTCTCCTGCTGGACAAATAATTTCAGGAGCAGCTTTGGTAGGACAGGCTACTGCAAAAATGGTACAACCTATCATTAGCAGAGACGAATCCTACAGACAGATCATGTCTTATATGAGTGGGCCTGATGTCTTTGATAATTTTAATAATGACATTCGCCCTACGATAGAGAAGTTTGGACGTCAATACGCTATTTCTATAGGTGATTTATCCAATTATGTTTTGGAAGCAACGAAATCAGGTTTTAGTATTGATACTCTTTTACCTACGATAGAAAGTGCAGCTAGAGTAGCAAGAGCTTATAATTTGTCTATGAATCAAGTTACAGAATTGATTACGACAGCTTCTTATGCGAATTGGTTTGATCCTGACGATCCCAATTCTTTGAATAGATTTTTGAATCAACTTACTGCTACGGTGAGTGCTACTAAAACTTCTATCCCTCAAATACAAGAGGGCTTAAAATATTCTCAGAATGTCAGAGCTGCGAATATCTCTTCAGCCGATTATTTTGCGATGATAGGAGCATTATCCAACTTTAATATTTACGGATCTCGAGGTGGGCGTGTGCTAGATAATATGCTAGGCTACATTTTAAATCCTCAAGGTGGTAGTGATGTTGAATTAGGCTTAGAAAAATTACTACAAAAAGAAGGCATAGATATTGGTAGTGACAAACTCAAAGATCTAGGAGCTATCTTTGGTGCTATAAAATTCTCTGTCTATAATGAAAATGGAGAACTACAAATCGGAGAAGGTAAGCGCTACGAATCTATGTCCCATGCTATTACTGATCTCTTTACAAAATTTAAAAATAATGATTTTTCAGAAGCCGAAATGCAAAAAGTCAAATCCCTTTTTGGAAGAATAGGAAGTAGAGGAATGTCTGCCTTTGAAGAATTTGCTGAGGAATTAGTCCCACTTCTTGAACGTATAGAAGAAGGGTCTGATACTCAAGCCGTATTAAATATAAAAATGAGTGGTATTGCTCATGCAAGTGCTGATGTGAAAAGTTCTCTTGAAGATGTTACTACAGCATTTTTATACTTGGAGGAGTCTACTGGATATGTAGAAGGCTCGATGAAACTTTTATCTGCTTCTATACAAGGCTTTGCTAATTTTTTAAGACTATTTGAAGATCCTGTACAAAAACAACTTCGAGAAGGCGGAGTCACAGCAGACAAATCGTTACAAGATAATATGATTTTATATGCTCTTGCTCTTGAGCAAGGGATAATTGATAAAGATGTAAAAAACATAACTCCTGAACAATTTGCCAAAATTAGGGCATTAGAAAAAAGCTTAGACACAAGTGACACAAATAAAGACACTTATGCCTATGTAATATCAGACTTGATGAAAAAGGGAGAACTAGGCACAGACATCAGCAAATTTACTAAAGAAGATCACAATAAGATATACAAAGATTATGATTCCTTGCAATCTAGTGGTGGATTAAATGATGCTCAAAGATTTGAAATGTTTGAAAATCCTAATCGTGATAATGTTTATCAACATATGGGAAAATTTATAACAGATAGAAAGAAAATTTTAGGAGATAAAGCTTTAAAAACTCTTAACCCAAATTTTGTACAAGACTCTTTACAGTATCACCACAAAGACGAAATTTATGAATCTTTGGATAGGCAAGCTTTTTGGCAAAAACAAATTAATGCCAATAAAAAATGGTTTTTACCTGTAGATACATATCAACAACAATTAGCTGATGAGAAGAAAAAAATGGAAATTTTAATGGGAGAATCTACACAGAATTCACCATATCGTGTTCCTGCTGAAGCTATTTTAGACGCTAAAAATCCTTTTTCTTTAGACTATGCTAACGAACAAAGACAACAACAGGAAGTACAAGTAACGATAAGCCTTTCTCCTGAAGCAGAACGAGGTGGGTTGATGATAGAAAATGTATCTACAACAAATACAAATAGTGGAACTCCTCTATCTCATAATACTAATCAAAAGGGTGGTAAGTAATGAAAGATCCTATATTAGACAAAATAGTACCATTTGCTAAAATGACATTGATGACAAATCGTGGAGCAGAAAAGACTAAAACCTTTATGCAGTTTACGACTACAGGCACTAACAAACTTTCTCGAGGCAATCATATAACGATCCTTGAAACATTAGGAGGAGAACAACCCGTTATTCAAGTGATGGGTAAAAAGGCTACTAAATTCACTTTGGCTTGTGTCGTTGGAATGGGAGACAAATATTTTCAAGACGATGCTGATAAGTTCTGTGCTATTTGTGAAAGTAGTTCTTTAGAATCGCCTATATTACTGGAGGGTGTTCCTAACCTTGGCGTTCCTGATTATTCAAATATCAAAAACATCTTTGCAGATAATGTCGGTGGTGTGTTGATGGTGGTAGGGAATATATCAAAACCCATTACAAGAGACTACGGCATAACTATCATTCAAATTGAATGTGTTCTTATATCATACCAAAATGAAATTGGGATAGACTATAAAAAATCATTCTTTGATACAATAGCTAGTGATATTGATAAGATCACAGATATCGTTGACGAAACTTTTGATAAGGTAGAAAAGACCGTATCATTCCTCGCTTCCTTTCAAGGGGTGTTTACTTCTATTAGGAATTTATTAATGAGTGGTACTCAGTACATTGATCTCTTAGGAGATGTCTTAACGATATTGGCAAATCCTTTTGCTGGAGCTAGTCTAAAACCTGTATTAAAAGCCTATGAAAGTAGTTTTAACAATCTTATCAAATCTGTTTCTCCAAAAGAAGTCATAAATAATACTTCTTATTATTTGAAACAAGACTATGCTTATGCAGGTAAAAACTACACTCCCATGCAAAGCAAACTAATAAATTCTTTTCAACACATGAATACCCTTGTTTTTATCAATAGCTTAATGGAGTCTGTTAATACCAAGTTCACATCTTATCCTGACTTAATATTGACCAGAGAAAAAATAATAAAGTTTATTAATAATTCTATAAATATCGAACAAAAGTCTCCTACAGATCCCACAACAATAAATGAACTATACAATATCTTGGATCTTCTTAATAGAGTCTTTGACACCTTATTTGCTGAGGCTAGAAATGGCAAAACAGTAAGGGTAGAAGTAGACATCATGCCTCAAGCTTTTTACTTTAATTATAAAAAAACTTTTATAGGCTATGATGAATTTCTTGATGATAATGATATTGTAGGAGCTTTATTATTATCACAAGGACAAGAGGTATTTATAAGATGATGTACGAAGGTGCAAATACAGAAATAGAAATTCACGATCCTTTGTTCACTAAAAATTATGAAAGAAACGAAAACACCATAGTCATAAAACAGATTGTTTCTATACAAATTACTGAGAACGCTACTTCTGTAATTTCAAATTGTATTATTGTTACATCGACAGCAAATAGTTTTGCTTTTGTTAATAATGCCACTTATAAAATCGTGAAGATCATCCACGAAGGTAAAATGCTTTGGATAGGGCGTGTCATGAATATTGATAATACCTATACAAAATCAAAAATGCAAAGTTCTATCACTTGTGCTTCTCTTACCGTAAACTTAACGCTTGCTCAAGTTGATTACCAAAGTTATAAAAAACAAAAACTCTGCTCTATCATATTCAAACAACTTGAATTTCTATTAAAAGGTGCTGAACATGGATCTCCTACATCTCACATAGTCAAATCAGATTATGTTGATAATATAAAAAACAACAAAGAGATTAATACAGTTATCCCTGAAATGCAAAGACAACCAGGATCAACACCCATTTCTAATATTCAAAGAATGCTGGAAAAGGGTGGGGCATATTTATTTTTTGCAATGGTAAAGAATAAGCCAAAAATCATTCTCAATGATCTTCCTGTTATTCCTGATTCTTTATTAACTGAGGATGATAAATATAAGATTCCTTTTGTCGTGACAGGAGTTATTGATAGTGTTCTCAATACTAATGATCCTAATATTCTTAGCATTTCCTTGGATCATCAAGCAAGTAATTACAGAGATAGAATACGTGTTCAATTTGGAGTGCTTGAATCTAAACTAAATGAAGTTGCTAGCTTCAATCCTCATTTAGATCAGTTAGTTAAAAAAGGTACTATCAAAAAAAGTGGAACTGTCCCTAATGCAGAATATATCCCCATGGTATTACACAGAGAAAGCTTCACCAAAAAAGCAGCAGAAAAACTAATAACCTTAAATTGGAATAACATTATTATTTCGACTCCTTCGCTTTCTTTGGAGATAGCAGGTTGGAAATTTATGGATAAAGATCCTATGGTAGGAATGTTGATTGATACAGAGATAAATATTACAGACACTAAGGGACAAGCTATTGTTAATTTTTCTAACAAGACAGTAAAAATGGTGATTCTCGCTATTAGAAAAACTATATCTATCACAAGAGGTCTTACGATGCAGATTACTTTATCTGATAGGAATGCCTTTGCTAGAGATCAAAAATTTCCTGAGTATGAAAATCATCTTCAAGATGGTACGACTTCCTACTTTACAGGTTATGGAGGTACAGCTCATGCAACTGATAAGAGCAATAGCAAGTAAATTTTATATAAAAGAAAACGAAGACACCAAATTATCACAAACTTATTGCTATGTGCAATCAAGTTATTTTGGTAATTTAGGCAAAGACGAATGGGAAAAAGATATTCCTGTATTTCTTCCAGCTGGGATGAGTTTGATCTTTGATAAAGAAAATGATGATAAGATAATTGTAGAGGGAATACTTTTATATTTGAATGAAACATTCTATTTCACATTTGCTTCTGATACACTAAATACCTTTGAGCAAGTACATGGTACAAGTGTCTATGATCTTCAAAACTTTGAAACGAGAATAACATTAGATCAAAACAAAATACTCTTACAAACACCAAAATCTAAAATTGTCTTGGCTGATGATGAACCTGCTATCATCGAAATAAACGGCGTTAATATCTTGGATCTATTTGAAAATCTTCTTACTGAAGTAAAAGGGCTTATTACTACAGGATCTCCAACAACACAAACAATAAACGAAGCAAGCAAAAAAAAAATAGATCTTTTTTTTACAACGGATGTAAAGAAAGTATTCAAAAAAGGAGAATAGTATGGCATTAGTTGAGCAGACATTAGCATTACAATTAAAATCTCTCTATAAAAAAATGGAAAAAACAGAATATACGAGCGAACAATTTGCTGATGAGATGGCAAAAATCATTAACAATCATATTCTTACAGCAAGTGTCTCTGTAACAGGTACTGGGAATAATGGTGGACCTGTAAATTCTATGGGTTCATTATCCTAATAAACTTATGCATAAATCTTATGTTATAAATGGGTAAAAAAAACTATTACTATATAGACAAAAAAATATGTATTAAGGTAGTAGGGCTTTTATGAAAAATTTAGATCTTGATTTATTTGTTGATCGTTGTAACAAAATTCTCTCCACTCAAAGAGGTACTATGGTTTCTGATCCAGAGTATGGATTTAATTGGGAAGTTTTTAAGAAAGGTCTTTTTACTCAAGAATATCTCCTTACCTTTCAAAATGAAACAACAAGAGCCTTCTCTTTTTTTATCAATAACAACTTATGCAGCACGATGAAGACAAGTGTCACAAAAACCAGCCACGATTCTTTATCAATGACTATCGATTTTACTATAGATGATAAAGAGTTTAATATTGTTGGTACAATTCAATTTACAGGAGGAATATATCATGTCTCAAGATTCATTAAAATTTAATACTACACAACCTGATTTAGAAGTAATTATCAGATCTCGTATTCAAAAAGAACTAGCTCCTAATACAATTCTCCCTACTGATACAATCAACAACACTTCCTCTGTTCTAGCTAGTGCAATATATAACGCTACTCAATATGTCAAAAGTAATATAGCTAGTCAGGTTTCTCCTTTTCTTGCAAATGGTAGGAACTTAGAATTTATAGGATTGAAGTATGGCGTTACTAGTAGATTTTCCTCTTCACAAGCAAGTTGTACCTTATCAATCAAAAGAGATCCAAACTTTCCAGAACAAATATTAGCTCAAGGAACAAAAATAGATATTGAAGGATCTATTTTTGTCATACAAGAAGACCTTGCTCTCGATCAAAGTATTATAAAAGCTACTTCAGAAACATTCGGATCTTTAGAGATCGTTCCTACTTATGGTACTTTTGAAAATAAATTACAAAGCTTTGAAGAAGTGGTAACTATTGAATTTTTTACGGATGGAAAAAACTCTGAAAATGATGACGAGTTTAGGAGTAGGATTATTAATGCGATGAAAAATCCTTTATTTTATCCTAACGAATCAGGTATTCAAGAAGAAATTAAAAAAAATATTTCTTCTGTTCGTGGTATTAAATCTGAAGAAATATCAGGACAGATATATGTGTATCCCATTTGCCAACAAGATCTATTTCCGCCTTATGGTATCCCTGATACAAGCACATTAATTCAAATACAAAATTTTGTAGACACTATTGATACTTATGGTATTAGAAACATTCAAGTGATTACTCCTGAAACAGAAGTAACAGATATGATTCTTTACAGTATAAGACCTGATACTGTAA
>CAMQSH010000088.1 GCA_947036575.1 uncultured Brevinema sp.
ATGAAAATAATACTTCTATAAAAGAAGAAATTATTTATGTTTTTATTGACATGAAACACAAAGACAATACTCAATTTTGGACAGATCTATTTACAACAGAAACAAATCTCTCTGTATTACAAAGAGCTGCTTACGCTGTTGAATTACTAGAAATACCTGTTGGAGTAGATATTTTTAATGCCTTAAATAAACAAATAATGGAACCAAAAGCAATGAGATTTAATGCTGCTGCTGTACAAGCCTTAGGAAAATTAAAAAATACTGAAGCATTACCTGTCATTCTTGAAATGGCAACAAATATCACTAATCACCAAGATCTTAGAGGTGCTTCAGTAGTAGCTCTTGGCATGTATCAAGATGACACTATGATCCCAATATTACAAGGATTGCTTACTAATACTGGTGAATCACGTTTAATAAGACGCTATGCAGCTTTGGCTATAGGACACACTGAAAACCCACAAGCAATAGAAATTTTAACACCTATCGCTGTCAATGAACTTGAAGAACAAACCGTTCGTCTTAATAGTATTTCAGGGCTAGGTTATGCAAATTCTCAAGAAATTATCCCAACACTTGAAAATTTAACAAAATCAGATAATACTGCAGTTAGAACAGAAGCTATCAAAAGTTTGGCCAGATTAAAAGCTACATCTTCAAAAGCTATTTTAGAATATAAAGCTAAAAATGATCCAGAATCAATAGTCAGAAGAGAAGCTAAAAATGCTCTTAAGATTTTAGAAGAAGCAGAAGGTGGCGGAGAAACTGAGGAAGAAGAAACTGAAGAAATTACAGATCCCATAACAAACTAATATTATAAATTATCAAATAAAAAACACACACTTTAAAGTGTGTGTTTTTTATGGAATAACTATTCCTTTGATTAATTATATTGGATCTACTAATACAAGAAAAGGTTCTAATACACCTACATTTACAGCACCTAGAGAGCTTGCTGGAGTTGAACGATATACTTCTGCATCCTTTCCTTCTACTCCCTCACTTTCTTCTATGCCTTCTTCTATTCCTAAAGCATAAAATTCCGAACCATCGAGATTTCTATAAAAAGCTACAGTATCAGATTGGATAGAATCAAAATGATAAAAAATTTCTCCATCTATCGTTAGATCAACATTAGCATTAAATACATAGCTTCGTTCCACATTAGCTTTTTCATAAGCAGCTAATCCTCTAAGTTTGTTTTTAAAAGAATAAGAATCTGTTGCAGAACAAGTTACAAATAGTAACATATTCATACATAATAAAATTTTAAGTATTGGCATAGTTATCCTCGTAATTGATTTATAATATTATTTTTTTGTAATTCTTTATAAAAAGGAAACTCTTGCGTTTCATTTTTTTCTAACTGACTATAGATAAATTCACCACCTTTTGTCCACTGGTAGTGCCTACTTGCTCCGCCATTTTCTCCAGCAATTACTTTCTGAAGTCTAGGAATAGTTACTGTCTCAATATAGTCCATTTGTTCTATTCCTATCCATAATCGACCACTCTTATGGGCGACTGATGCTGTAGTTCCAGAACCTAAGAAAAAATCTATAACTCTATCTCCAGGTTTGGTAGTAATATCAATTATACGAGCAATTAATAACTCTGGTTTAGGATAGTCAAATACAGATTCTTGAAATAACTCTTTTATATGTTTCGTACCTTTACTTGTATAAAAATCTTTATTATCCCAAATTGTTCGTGCTAATCTAGTTTTTTTTCTATATTTTTCAAAAATCAAATAATTATCTTTTGACGGTCTTGCAATAAGATTTGAAGATAGTGTATTATCTGTAATATTATCTAAAACTTTAGTTTTACCCCATCTCCATACTGTATTCACACCTTGAGATTCTCTTGGGTAAATTTCTATCCATCCCTTTTTTTTAGTAAGTGATACTATATGATGTCCATGAATATCTTGATTTTTAGGATTAATATAAAAAGGATAATATAAATTTGGTCTATTTCCTTGATGAAATCTAACATTACCATTTCTAAGACTTCTGAGCTCAAATCCTCCTAAAGTATCTTCAAGTTTGAATTCTTTATCTAATATTAGAGGATTTAACTCTGTATTTGGTGTTTTACTATAAAAAATTAAATATTCATGTGTTCGAGCTAAAGATCTATAATCTCTACCACTAGGATTTGTCAGAACAGTAATCATCCCCAAAAAATTCTCTTCTCCGTAAATTTCATCTAAGAGAACCTTTAAATAAGCTTGTTCATTTTCATCACATTGAATAACTAAAATCCCATCATCTTGAAGGAATTCTCTAGCTACTTCTACTCGATTTTTCATAAACAAAAGCCATAGAGATCTTGAAAATTTATCTTTATAGGTAAATGTATTACCAGTATTATAAGGAGGATCTATATAAATTAATTTTATAGATTCTTTAAAAATAGGTAAAATAGTATGTAAAACTAATAAATTATTACCTTTAAAAAGAAAATTACTATCTTTAGTAATTTTTGTTATATCTCTATGTCCTTTATCGGTAATTGATTGAAAATTAATTAAATTTTTTGGTGAAAGCAATTGTTGAATATCTGCATATTCCTCAATAAAAAAGCTTTCTGCTTTTTCAAAAGATATATCCTCATAAAAAAGCATGTTTTTTTGTTGAAATTCTAAAATTATAGAGTGTTCTTGTTGTTTATGAGAAATTCCGCTCAAAATCATTTCCTTAATTATGAATTTTCTATAAATAATTTATAATGACGATTCTAGCTCTATAAGCATAGCTCTAGTATAGGTACCTATGATAGTATGAGAATCTTCTGAAAGATCTATTTCTATATTTGTTGTATATTTATTCATATCTTGATCTAATAAAAGTAACACCGTTGGTTTTGTAGGATTTTCAGCATTTGTTTGTAATACAATTGCTATATCACCTGTATTTAGTTTTACAATACTAGTTGTAGGGTAAATAGTCATAAAAGAAACAAATGCTGCAATGTATAGACTATAACTTTTGGGGAAAACAGGCATCATTGTTTGTATAAAATCTTTTAAAATTTCAGCAGGTTCTCTTCCTTCTTTAAAAGATCTTGCCCTTATTTGAGAAGTGAAAACATCAGCCAGTGAAATAATAATACTATTTGGGTGAAGAGAATCTCCTTTAAGTCCCCTAGGATAACCACTGCCATCTGGTCTTTCATGATGTTCCAAACTAGGTATAGCATAAATAGTAGGCATTTCTGATTTTGTCATAAAACTATAACCTAGTAAGGTGTGTTTTTGGATTTCTAATTTTTGCTCTTCATAAAGTGTGCCTGCAGAACCTTTTAATTCCTCTGGTAATAATAACATACCTATATCAAAAAACAAAGCCCCTGTAGCCAATTGGATTAGTTCTAGGGATCTCACACTTTTATAATAATGTACATGAATCCCTAATGAGATAAGGAGCACATCCATTGTATGAATATAAAAATATTCATCCTCTTCAAACAATGCATGCCTACACACAGCCAGTAAAGGAGACATATTTTCATTTCTTAAGGCATAGGATGACCAAAAAGAAGTTAGGTTTTGTATTGCATTAAAATTGATCTGCCTAAGGTTTTTGAATAATACTTTTAGTACTTTAACATCATCATAATATCTTTGTAATAAGATTCTTGTTTCTTTATCTATATAACTAGGTAATTCCAAAGATAGTTTTTGTTCTTTCTCTTGTAACTCACCT
The DNA here is from genome assembly GCA_947036575.1 of uncultured Brevinema sp. Taxonomy (GTDB): domain Bacteria; phylum Spirochaetota; class Brevinematia; order Brevinematales; family Brevinemataceae; genus Brevinema_A. The sequence continues at coordinate 3,711 of CAMQSH010000088.1, forward strand.
TCTGTAAAAAGTGTTTCCCCACTCCATTCAGCAAGATATATGGGATGAATAGAATGAAATTCAGGCAGTAATACTTCTTTTTTTTTATTCAATATAGGTTTTGTACAAGACATTCCAACACTTAAATCATCTATATTTATTTTTGTTTGTTTCATTTTTGTAATATCCTTTTTAATATTTAATATTTAATATTTAAATTAGACAACTATATTTAATTGAATATTATTATCTAATGTTGTCGTAGATATTTTTTTAATTTGTATTATTTGTCCTTCATAAGAAACAATCCCTAAAAAAGAACTCCCTATTTTAAGTGGGCTACTATTATTATCAATAATAGCTGTATATAGAGTGTTATTAATTTTTATCAATGTACCTTTCTGGGTGTTTTTTATGATTGTAACTAAAGACACTTGCTTTTGCATTAGCTATCACCTCATAAATAAAATAAAACTTCATACAACATAATACATTGTTTTGAATATAAAATCCAGTATTAATTCAATTTAAAATATATTTGACAAAACTAAATATAATCGTTATAATAGTGGATATTTATATCTGTTCAAAATAAGGAGTTTTTATGTTAAAAAAACAACTTGATAATTATTTGGTTTTAATGCTGTGTATTCTTATCACTAGTTGTGGTACTCCTCAGAGACCAACAAAAACATATAAAGCAACCCTCATAGGAAATGGTTCTAGCTTTAGCTTGCCTTTGTCTTCATTATTATTCAAAAAATACACACAAGATGCTAATATTAAAATTGATTATACTTCTGAAAACTCCTATTTAGGTATTGATACTCTTATTAATCAAGAAGTTGATTTTGCACTCAGTATGGCTACTCTAACTGATAAACAAATAAAACAAAATCCAGATATTTTACACATACCTGTTGCAGCTGCAAGTATCAATTTAGCCTATAATATACCAAAAAAAGGATTCTCACTGTCTGACGATCCTATATACTTAACTCCTGACTTATTAGCTCAAATATTAAACAAACAAATAACAAAATGGAATGATCCTAAAATTATAGCGATAAACAAAGAAGCTTCCATAACAAAAGATCGTGTATTTCCAGACCTTCCTATCACTCTTATTCAACGTTCTACTAATTCTGCAGATACGGACCTTCTTACAAAATTTTTAGCGAAATCAGCTCCTTCTTGGAAACATCGAAATATTACCAAACTCCCATTATCTGATAGTACAATAGAACGTAAAACGACATTAGAAATGATGCAAGTACTTTCTCAAACACCAGGAGCTTTAACCTATACTACAATGATATATGGTGTTCAAAATAATATCCCTTTATTAAGAATTAAAAATTATTTAGGTGTTTATGGACGAGGTTGTAATTTCAGAACTTTAGAATCTATGAAAGTTGCCCAAACTAATATAGATAATAGAGTTGACTTGACCTATCCTCATGAAGGTAGAGAAGCTGCTGTTGCATCTGGTTTTTCCTATATTCTTGTGAAAAAAGAACAAAATTATAATAATAGAACAAAAGAACAAGCACAAGAAACTGTTAATTTCATCAATTGGTTATTATCTCCATCAGCACAAAGAGAGCTTGAACCTATTTTCTTTGCTTCATTAACTCCTAAATTTCGAAATGCTGCAAAAAAAACATTGGCAGAAATTACCTATGATGGTAAGCTACTAATACCAGAAACAATAGAAATCAAAAAGTAACTCCAAATATAATAGGAAGGAATATTATGAAAAAAATTTCATATTTTTTATTTTTGAGCTTATTTTTGAGCGCATGCGGATCTAATAAGACCGTTACAATCCAAGGCGCAGGTGCATCATTCCCAGCACCTATTTATAACAAAATTTTTGCCCAATATACAAAGCAAAAAAATATTCCTGTAATCTATCAAGCTGTAGGTTCTGGAGCAGGAATACAAAATATTGTTACTGGGATAGTTGATTTCGGAGCAACAGATGCATTTTTATCTGATGAAGAAATCTCTAAATATACAAATACTTTTTTACATATTCCAGCAGTACTTGCTGCCGTAAATTTCACTTATAATCTTACAGGATTTGATGAATCTAATCCTCTTTCTTTAGACTCCGAAACTATTTATCAAATTTATGCTGGTGATATTACCTCTTGGAATGATCCTAAAATTCAAGCATTAAACCCTGATGCTCAATTACCAGATATGACTATCACTCCTGTGTATAGATCAGATAGTAGTGGAACAACATTTATTATGTCTGAATTTATGACTAAGGCTAACCAAAATTGGGCTAATACTTTTGGAACAGGTAAAACTATCAATTGGATTGCTGGTGTTGGTCAAAAAGGAAATTCTTCTGTAATGGGATTTGCTAAAGAAAACGAAGGATCTATTGCTTATGTTGATCTTGTATATGCAAAACAAAATAATTTTCCTGTAGCTAAGATTAAAAATAAAGCTGGTAATTTTGTGCTTGGTGATATTGCGAATGCTTCTGAAGCTGCTAATAATATAGTTATTCCTACAGATACTAGAGTCTCCTTAACAGATGCTAAAGGAATGAATTCTGCACCTATGACTACTTTTTCTTATTTATTAGTAAGACAAGAACAAAACTATAATAAGAGAACTCTTTTACAAGCTCAAGAACTTGTAAAATTACTACAGTGGATGTATACTGCAGAAGCACAGGAACAACATGCTGAACTATATTTCTCCCCAATGCCACCTTATGTATTAGAGTTAGGTCAGAATATAATTAATCAAATTAACTACGATGGAAAACCTGTTGTAGAAACATTATAAAATAAAAATTATATAGATAAGGGTAGTGTTATATTTACTACCCTTATTTAATTTAGAGTAAATTATGATAAAAAATTCTTTAAGTGATAAAATTACAAATCATATCACTCGTTTAAGCGCTTTATGTTTTGTTTTATTTGTTATTGCACTTGTTTCTTCTCTCATATGGAACAGTTCTTCATCTATTAAAAAATTTGGGTTTTCCTTTGTAACCCAGAATACATGGAATACTAAATTTTTAGAATTATCAAGAGTTCATCTTAAAGATAACTCTTTAGTTCTTAATTTTTCTGTGCCTCTAAAAAATCAAAATTTCACAAATCTTATTACTCTTCAACACGATGAACAATACTTAAATTTTTCTTATATTACTACAAATTTGTCTCTTATTATACATACCCCTGATTTAGTAGATGGTATCTATAAAATTACTATTTCATCTAATCTTATGGATCAAAATAACAATAAATTAGCTCAAAACATCGAATGGGCTGGTACTATTGTTACTGAAAAACAACAAATTCTTTCCCCTCAAATTATTGATTTAACCAGTAAAGAACAAATAACACCTAATACCGATGAAAATTATCGCAACTTTAGTATTTTACCATTTATTATAGGAACTCTTTTGAGCTCTCTTATAGCTTTATTCATTGCATTCCCTGTGGCTATTGCTATAGCATTATTACTCACCCAATATACATCTTCCAAATCACATTTGATGAAATTATTTACGATACTAATTGATTTACTAGCTGGGATTCCTTCTATTATTTATGGATTGTGGGGATTATTTTTCTTAGTACCTAGATTTGGTGCCAATCTATTTACAGCATCTCTTGTTCTCTCTATTATGATCATGCCTTATGCTGCATCTCTTTCTAGAGAAGCTTTGTTTCTCGTACCTGACAAGCTTAAACAAGCTGGATTAGCATTAGGGGCAAGTAAATTTAAAGTTATCACTAAAATAATATTACCTTATGCTAGGTCTGGAATCATTGCGGGAATTCTTCTGACCTTAGGAAGGGCTTTAGGTGAAACACTAGCTGTGACCATGGTTATTGGCAACAGAAACCAAATTCCCACTAGTATTTTTGATCCTGCTCAAACAATCGCTAGTTTAATAGCAAATGAATATGGCGAAGCAAGTGGTTTAAAACAGAGTGCTCTCATCGAAGCTGGCTTTGTTTTAATTATTATTACATTACTATTTTCTT
>CAMQSH010000089.1 GCA_947036575.1 uncultured Brevinema sp.
TTGGAATGCTAAATTATTTGAAAAATATGCAACACAAATTCATTATTTATAAATTGTTAAGGAGTAAATTATGGGAACACCTGATATTAGATTAGCACGTATTGATAATAGAATGATTCATGGACAAGTAGCAATGATGTGGACTTCTAAAGTCCAAGCAAATTTAATTATTGTTGTTGATGATGATGTTGTTAAGGATGATTATCAAATGCAATTAATGGCAACTGCTGTACCAGATGGAGTACAAGTACGTTTTTTCACAGTACAAAAAATGTTGGAGGTGTACGCAAAAGCTAGTGCTAATCAACATCTTTTTATTGTAACAAGAACGCCTATAGCAATGGCTCAATTAATATCAAATGGAGTGCCTATTCCCGAAGTAAATATTGGAAATATGCACGATGGGGCGGACAAAATCACTGTTATTCCAGAATTTTTATATGCTAGTGAGCAAGAAATTCAGGCAATTAAAGAAATATGTGATACGAGAATAAAAGTATATGGTCAAATGTCACCTTTTACAGCAAACCATGATATTAATATTCTTATAAAAAAGTTTTAATAAACTGAGGAGATATAAATGACAAAAAATATAGTGAAAGATAGTATTTTAGAATATTATAAGCACGTTTCTCAAACACAGGTAGAAATTTTAAAACATGAAACACCAAAAATAGAGCTTGCTGCACAAAAGATTGTTGAGGCTTTAAAAAATAGTAATAAAATATGGGGTTATGGAACAGGTCATGCTAATGAATTTATTCAGGCATTGATTGCTATTCCAAATAGTATTCCTTTTATTAGTCCTATTCTTTCTTCTATGGAAGGAGTTTATGATAATGTTGAGGGTTTAGGTGTTGCCTTGGCAGAACAAGTTGATTTTAAAAAAGGAGATATTTTTATTTTTGTGTCTATTTCAGGAAAACATCCTTTAACTATTGAAATTATTCAATATCTAAAAAATAAAGGAGTATACACAATAGGTTTAACTAGTGTTACTTATAGTGGATCGTCTAAACCTAATAATAAATGGAATGTTCGGTTGTATGAAACAGCAGATCTCTTTTTTGATAATCATGTTAATATTGGTGACACCTGTGTAGCTATAGAAGGTATTCAAGAAACTGTAGGTCCTATTTCTGGAGTAATGAGTATGTTTATTGCTGAATTACTCACGGCAGCTCTTGCAGAAGAATTTGAAAAACAACAAATGGATTTTTCTGTTTGGCGACATCCTCATCTAAAAGGTAGTACTGATCATAATAAAAAAGTAATTGAGCAAGCTTCACAATGGGTAAATTATTTTAAAAATTAGGAGAAATATGATGGCAAAATATTATGAAACAGTTGCTGAAGCAATTATGACTCAGCAACAAAAATTTATTGATACACAAATAGAAAATTTTGAAAAAGCAGCTCTTTTAATGACAGAAAGTTGGAAAAATAAAAACAATGTTTGGATTTTTTCTGGAGCAGCTGGTGATATTATTACCCAAGAGCTTCATTTTAGAGCTGGAGGATTTGCGACAATGAATCCTATTATTTTTACAAATCCTTATCTTAAATTTTCTTCTATTCGTCCATTATCATTAATGTGGCAGATAGAAAAGCTTCCTAGTATTATTCGATTTATGTGGCAAAATGTTGCTTTTGAAAAAGGAGATACGGTAATTTTAAACTCTGCTGCTGGAGCTAATACTATGATGGTAGAGGCTGCAGATATTTGTAAAGAATTAGGAATGAATAGTATAGCTATTACCAATACTACTTTATCTAAACAATGTGAAACAAGTGCACTCAATGGTGAAAAATTATATGAAGTAGCGGATGTAGTGATCGATTTATGTGGTACGGATACTTTAGGAAAAGTTAAAATTAAAAATGGAGAGTATATTTGTAGTGGAGATCTTGTGCTAGGCGTAATGTCAGCACAGTCTCTCGTGGTTGCAACTGCAGCAGAAATGGCTAAACAAGGCTATGAAGCTCCTATTTTACGTAGTGTAAACAAAGAAGGGGCAGCTGTTTATAATAGTGCATTAATGCAAAAATATAAATCTCAAGTACACTATCCATTTATGCAAGGAAAATACACTTCCTATTATCAATCAAAAGGATAAAATAATATAAATTAAGGAGTTAAGTATGTTTATAGAAGCATTTTTAATTGCATTATTTGTGATGATAGCATCTATGGATTGGCTAGTATTAAATCTAGGATTATCCTATGGTCCTGTTATAGGACTAGTTATAGGATTAGTTTTAGGGGAACCTTTACAGGGTCTTATGTATGGGGGTTATTTTGAGCTAGTATTTTTAGGAATGTTAGGAGCTGGAGGAGCTCAACCTCCTAATAAAATTGTAGGAACAGCTTTAGGGGTTGCTTTTTCTATTTTAACAAAGCAAGAACCAGGTACAGCAATAAGTATTGCTTTCCCTGCAGCAGTTTTAATGCAAGCGGTATTAATTTTTACTTTTACAGCTCTTTCTAACCTTATGCCAAAGATTGATACATTAGCAGAAAAAGGAGACTGGAAAGGAGTAGAACGTCATGCTATTGGTGGTACTCTTCTTATGGGATCAGGATTTTTTCTAGTTACTTTTGTTGCTATTTTTTACGGAACAGCCTTTGTAGAGGTAATCGTTAAAAATATGCCTTTATGGTTAACAGATGGATTTGCTATTGCTGGACGTATGCTACCGGCTGCAGGATTTGCTGTAGTATTAAATTATTTTTTACAATGGAAAAACTCTTATTATCTTGTTTTTGGATTTGTTTTGGTTGCGTATTTTAAATTGCCACCTTTGGGATTAGCTTTGGTTGCCATATGTATTGCACTTATTGAGTATAATATTAGAAGTGATGCGGGGTCATCAAAATCTCCCACCATTCATACAGAAGAACAAGAAGATGGGATTTAAGGGAGGATTACAATGAAAGAACAAAACACACTAAATAAAGGTTTGTTTTCAAGAAGAGAACTTTTTGTCATAGCATGGAGAAGTTTTTTTCTTCAGCACTCTTTTAATTTTTCAAGAATGCAAGGGATAGGATTTTTATACTCTATTATTCCAGCACTTAGAAAAATATATCCAGACAAAGTAGAGTTAGGAAAAGCAATGCTTCGTCATACAGATTTTTTTAATACACACCCAAGAGTCCACGCACCTATTACTGCAATGGTAATAGCGATGGAAGAACAAAAAGAAGATCCTGAAACAATCAGAGCTTTTAAAATATCAACCATGGGGCCTATCGCTGGTGTAGGAGATGCGCTATATAATTTTATGTATGATCCTGTGATGAGAGGTATTGTTGGTTCTTTGGCATTATCTGGAGCATGGATTGCAATTCCTTTAGGGTTTTTCGTAGAAAATCTTACAAAACTTTTTATGTTTCAACCACTTTATCTTGTTTATGAACATGGAAGTCAGGCATTGTTAAAAATTCAATCACAAATGCAACAGATTAATAAACTTGCTACAAATATAGGATTGATGTCTTTAGGTGGATTAGCAGCATCTTATATAAATGTTAAATTTGCTTATGTATTTACAGTTAATGAAAAACCTTTCAGTATTCAAGCAGATATTTTTGATAAATTAATGCCCAATGTAGTTTCTTTAATTATTTTATTAACAGCTTTTTACATGATACGTGTCAAAAGATGGAATATACAGGTACTGATTTGGTCTATGATAGTTATTTGTCTTATAGGCAGTTATTTCAAAATTTTAGGATAATCCCTAAATATTACAATATTATTGATTTTATAAATTAAGGAGTTAAATATGAAAATAGCGATATTATTAACAGGGCATTCACGTTGGTCAGAAGGTATGTTGGCAGCTCATGATCTTATTTGTGGAGCTACGGAGCAGGTGACATTTCTTAATTTTAATGTAGAACCACAACCCTTAGAAATTTATCAAAACAATCTTAAAGAAATTACTACAGAATTTTTGAAAACTTATGATGAAGTTTGGATTCTTACAGATCTAGTGGGAGGATATCCTTTTCAGCAGTCTGCACTCTTATGTCTAGGAAATCCAAAAATTAGAGTTTTTGGAGGTATAAATCTTGCTTTTCTTGTTCAAATAGATGGAGAAAAAGATGATATTCCTGCAACAAATATTGCAGAGTTTATAGATACTTTAATAATAGAATCTCGTGATGCTATAGAACTTTTTGTCTTAAAAGAAACAGAAGATTATATTGAAACAGATGATGGCATCTAAATACTATTGATAAGGAATGGATAAGATGTTTGAATATACAGAAATAATAACAAAAAAAATAGAACAGATGGTAAAAGCTCAAGAATCACAAATTACTAAAGTTAGTCAATTATTTGCAGATTGTATTATTAATGATAAGATTATTCATGTTTTTGGTACAGGACATTCTCATATGATCCCTATAGAATTATTTATTAGAGCTGGGGGATTGGCTAATATTAATGCAATGCTCGATCCTGATACAGTTACCATGTCTGGGGCAATAAGAAATTCAAGTATAGAAAGACTATCAGGAATGGCAGATATTGTTTGGGATAATTATTCTATTCAATCAGGAGATATTATTCTTATTGTTTCTAATAGTGGGCGTAATGCTGTTCCTATAGAAATGGCACTTAGAGCTAAAAAAGAAGGAATTACGAGTATAGCACTTACATCTTTAGAACAAAGTAAGCAATTCCCATCTAGGCATGATTCTGGAAAAAAACTTTATGAACTATGTGACTATATTTTAGATAATCATGTACCTTCAGGAGATGGTCTTGTTTCAGTTGGTAATTGTCTTACAGGAGCATTTTCTAGTATTTCTGGAATGATTTTAGTAAATACTATTGTTACAGAAGCTGCTAAAATAGCTCTTAAAAATAATATACCTTTACCAATACTTGCTAGTCAAAATATTGATAGTACAGATCCTACTTATTACACAAATGAAGAATTGTATAAAAAATTTCAAAATAGATTGAAACACTTATAAAAATTTAATTATAAGAGGTGTGAAAATGGAGTGGGATAATTTTATTGATAGGAATCATACGGGATGTAATAAATGGGATGCTGTACGAGAAGAGGGAGTAATCCCTATGTGGATTGCTGATATGGATTTTTTATCTCCAAAAGCAGTTCAACAAGCAATTATTGAAAGAGCAGAACATAATTGTTATGGGTATCCTTACCATAGCGATATAGAATTAAGAAATACAATATCTCAATGGTTATTTAAGCGTTTTACAGTTTCTTTGTCATCTGATAATATGTTTCCTATTGCAGGGGTTGTAACAGCATTATTCCATTGTGTTGAAACACTTACGAATATTGGTGATAAAATTGTTGTTCAATCTCCTGTATATCCACCTTTATTCCAAGTAGTAATTAATCAAAATAGACAAATTGTTTTTAATCAACTTATTGAAAAAGATGGCTATTATTCTATAGATTTTGATGATTTCGAAAATAAGATAAAAACAGCAAAATTGTTTTTGTTATGTAATCCTCACAATCCTGTAGGACGATCCTATACTATTCAAGAATTAACTAAAATGGCAGAAATTTGTCTTAAATATAATGTTTTGATTGTTTCAGATGAAATTCACCATGATATTGTTTTTACTAAACATATTCCTATTTTTTCTTTATCACCTGAAATTTCTCAACAAACTATTACTCTTATGTCTCCTAGTAAAACGTTTAATATAGCAGGACTTTTTACTTCATTTATGGGAACAGAAAATAAAGATTTATTGCAAAAATTATATCTTGCACTTAAAAAAAAGTATGCCCATCATATTAATATCTTTGGTATTACAGCAACAAAAGCAGCGTATACTTATGGAGAGCAATGGTTAGATAGTTTATTACCTTATTTAAAAGATAATGCTTTTTATATTCATGATTTTTTAAATAAAAATATACCAGATTTATCGATGAATATTCCTGAGGCTACTTATTTAGGGTGGATAGATTTTAGAAAATTACAACTTAGTTCTGTTGAATTAGATGATTTTTTATTAAAAAAAGCTAAGTTATGGCTTACTAATGGTTCTGTTTTTGGGGATGGAGGGGAAGGATTTGCTAGGATTAATTATGCTTGTCCACGAACTACTTTAGAAAAAGCTATGAATAATCTACTTCAAGCTTATTGAAAATTATAAAAACTTTAAACAATTAAAAAACCACCTTAGTAAGTAAGGTGGTTTTATTTTAGTCTCAAAATCAGGATAATTTTTTGTTGAATTATCATTTTAGAATAGAATAAACGCTCAGCTTGAGAAAGCTTGAATTTTTTATTTAAATTTGAATGTTAGATTTTTTGTAGCAAATTCTTTTGCTATTTGTTCAGGAGTGTTAGGATTTAATTTTATTCCACCTATTTGATCACTACTAGCTAGCATGACATTTTTACCTTTTACTTGGAAAGCATCATAATGGACTTTTCCACCACGTTTTCCTTGATAAACAGCGATATCACCAACCATTTTAACAAAAGTATGATTGTATCCTGTATTTTTTTTGAGCATTACTGATTTTCCATCAGCAGAGAATGCGTATTCAGTAGCGATTTTTTCTACTGATTGCCCTGTAATGGACTTACCTTTGACTTGATTGAAAAAAGTCATATCAGCTTGGGCAAAACTTACCACAGCTGTCATCATAATTAATAATATTGATTTCATAATATCTCCTAATATTTTTTTAAGCTAAGGCTTATTCTATAATTATATTATATACTTTTATGAGACTTTATTCAATAGTGCGATTTAATTGTTTTTGTGATAAGCAATTAAATTTATTTATGTTTATAAAAGGCTACTAATATTGAAGCCTTTACCACTCTATCACTTTCAAAGTATCCCATTTAGAACACCATTTTTTGCACTTTTGTAAATAAGTATCTTTTGTAATTTGTGTTTTATTAGCTCTTACAATTTGACCAAACATATCATTTAATCCGAAGGGAGCATATACAATAAATTTTCCATCAGTGATCTTTACCCCAATAGAAGTTGCTGTTGTCGGCCATGTATTTATCGCACTTTCGACGGAATTGTAAGCTTGAAGTTCATATCCATAATATTCTTTATACCATAAATGTACTCTAGCTTGATTTTTAACATCAATTTTAACAGATAGATGATTAAATTTTTGCTCTATCTGCTTAATAAAATTATTTTCTCTTTCGAATGCTAAATCTTCGTCAAAATAAACAAAATCAACATCAGATATCCTATACATTAAATCTAGTTCATTTTGGAAATTCCAAACAGATTGACAAACACAACCCGCACCAATATAGTAGTTATTCAAACCAAGGCTCTGTGCATTTTGAATAATCTCAAATAAAACAGAGTTTTTTGAAAGTATCGAAAATAACAATTCTTTTTGTTCTTCTATATTATGATTATAGCCAATTAACATACTTACCTCTTATATACGACTCTATTTATTATATATTTTTTGTAGTATTCTAGTCAATGAATACTCTATGCTTTTTTTATGATATAAGTATTTAAGATTGCTGAGTAAGACAATAATCTCAATTATTTCGTTCTTTCGTTATTCTCTGAACTCTGCTGTACTGAGTAAGACAATAGTGTCGATAATTTCACTTTGTTCATTATCTCGCTATTCTCTAAAAAAACACCCTTCGTAAGAAGGGTGTTTTGATATTTAACGTTTTGAATATTGTTCT
>CAMQSH010000090.1 GCA_947036575.1 uncultured Brevinema sp.
ACAAGAATTATTTTCAGCATAATCGTGAACGTTTTGAATAGCGTATTCAACCATATTTGAAACAGCTTCATCAGTGTAAAAAGCATAATGAGGAGATACGATAACTCTAGGATGATCGTGTAATTTTTGAAAGATTAGATCAGTGTATTTTTTCCCTTCACTGTTAATATGAAGAATCCCAACTTCGTGTTCATAAACATCTGTTGCCAATCCAGCAATTTTTCCAGAATCTAGTGCTTCTAAAGTAGCTTCCGTATCAATTAAACCACCTCTACTTGTATTAACAATATAGACACCATCTTTCATCTTGCTGATAGCCTCTTTATTTATCAAGTGATAATTATCATCTGTTAAATTGGTGTGAAAAGAAATAAGATCACATTGAGCTAGTAATTCTTCTAAAGAAACATAAGTAGCTAATTTAGCGACATCTTCACTATGATAAGGATCAAAAGCAAGGATTTTTTTAGGGTTCATGCCTGTAAAAGATTCTAAAGAACGTCTACCAATACGACCTGTACCAATAAATCCAATAGTCATATTACGAATTTCTTTACCTATTAATCCACCTAAAGAATAGTTTTGTTTTGCAGTACGTAGTAACATAGAAGGATAATTTTTAATCATAGATAAAGCTGATAAAACAGTAAACTCAGCAACAGAATTTGGCGAGTAAGCTGGCACATTTGCCACACGCATACCAAATTCTTTAACAGCTTCTAGATCAATATTATTATAACCAGCACTACGGATTGAAAAATCAGTAATTCCAAATTTATGTAATTTTTGGAGTGCCTCACGGTTTGCTAGACAACTACCAATAATAATAACACTACCGTGCCCTTCAGCAAGATCAGCTGTTTCAGGGGAAAAAGATTGAGGGCAGCAGGTAATTTGACATTGAAACTGAGCCTCAAATTTTTTAAATGCCTCTTGTTCGTCTGGACGAACAGCATATGCAATAATTTTCATAGTAACCTCCACTATTTAAAATCAATATAGTAATCTTGAGAAGAAAGAATTTTTAGGTTTTTCATAAAAATTTATTCTACGCTAAGCGTTTGTAATTGTTTTTGATCTAATTTTACACTTTCTCTATAGAGAATAATCAAAGCCACCAACATCAAAGAAGTATAGGCAACAGAATAAGACATCCACACCCCTATCCGTCCAAATAACGGAGTGAAAGTTATCATTCCCACACAAATCAAAATCGGAGTCGCTGTAGAAACAACAAGCGATAATCGATGAAAACCCATAGCTTGTAGTGAATCAACCGTTAAAAAAACAATACTATAAGCACAGGTTGCCGTCCCTATAAATCGCATTGCTTCTTGTCCTATTTTTATTGTTTCTATAGAAGGCGTAAATAACTGGAAAATTTGAGCCGGTGCCCAGAAAAAAGTAATCCCCAAAGGAATCGCAAAACATAAATTCAATAAAATACTAGTACGAATAATTTTTTTGACTCTACCAAATTTATTCGCCCCATAATTATAGCCTATTAACGGTTGCATCCCTGCCGCCATCCCCACAGTAAACACCATTATTAACTGAGCTGTTCTCATTGTAATACTATAAGCTGCTAATGTTTCTGCTCCAAACTCCCTCAAATAACGATTCCCAATAATATAAGTCAACGAGAAAATTGCTATTCTAAAACCTGTAGGAAGCCCTAATTGTATAATATCTTTGAGTAAGCCCCCTTGAAAAGCAATCTCTTTTGAAAATCTAAGAGGAAAGTTATAAAGTTTTAAGACAGATCTCAAAGCAAACATAAACACTAAAAGTTGCGCTATCCCTGTTGCAAGAGCAGCTCCTCTAATCCCCCAACCAAATCCTACAATAAATAAAGCATCTAAAATAATATTAAAAATAGCACCAGAAAGAGAAACTTTCATAGCAAGATCTGTAAACCCTTTAGCTCTTATAGAACCTACCAAAACCAATCCCCCACAATTAATAGGAACAAACCATAAAATAGTCGTCGCATACTCTTTAGAAAATTGCATAATTTCAGGAAGTGCACCTACCTGTATCAAAACAAAATCTATATTCATTAACATAGCCCCAGTAACTAATCCTGTCGTTAGCATGCAAAAATAAAAACCATGTACTAAAGCCGTTCGAGCTCGAAGAAGATCATTAGCACCCATTGCTCTAGAAATATTAGAGTTAGTACCGATAATAAATAAAAATCCCACCGCAAAAAATGCCGCTTGAATTGCTATATTTACAGAAATAGCAGCAAGTGCCTTATTATCTACAAAATGTCCAATAAACATAGCATCAATAGTATTATAAAGCATATCCACTACCCCTGACGTAATCGCAGGAATAGCACTCACTAGAATCAAACGAGGTAAATCTGGAGAATTCAAAAAACTCTGACGGCGTTCTTCTAACATAGGCATAATAAATCCTTATTTCTAATATATTTCATTATAGATACCTTTTGCTAAAAAACACAACTGTAATAGGAAATTTTTTTTAATATATCTTTCATACTATATATTTAGTGTTGACAAATACTACAAATCGAATTATAATATCAATATATCCTCTTATAAAACCGATACAATCAATATTATTATAAAAATAATATAGGGAAAACTTTATGAGAAATTCACTAGTAGTAATGCTTTCAATATTTTTTATAAGCTCATGCTCTGCTAAGCCTGAAGAAGAAACTGTCTCCCACAAAGAAATAATCGCTTTTGCTTCAATGATCGAAACTGCAGGATTATTCATTGCAATAGATTCTGATTTAATTGCTTTCGAGATAGCTCCAGATGGGACTTACACCGATGCTAAAAATATTCTTTATACAATAACACATTTTATTAACGAAAATACTGTTACAGCTACTTCTGTCGATTATGGTAAACAAACACATATATTAACCAATGGATCATATGGTGCCGTTTTTCAAGAAATAGCTTTTACTCCAGCCGCTCCCTCAGCAACATTAGATTTTCGGACTAAAGTTAATGCTAAACTTTTAGACTCTGAACAAAATGGATCTTGGCAAACCTTTGAAATACCTGAGAATGGCAAATACACCACAGATAATGTCACATATACGATAGTTCGACTTATTGATACTGATTCTGCCTTAGTAGCAAAAAGTACTGGTGGCTCAGAAATGCACAAATTAGTAGATGATGAGTATGGTGTTTTTACTGGGCCTACTGTTACCAAAGACATAGCCTTCAAAAAAGCGACTCTAACTGATGTGAGCGCATTTACTCTTGCTCTAACAGACTTTGTGTTTGCTATCCCTTCTTCTGGTGCATGGGTTTCTTTAGATGCTACTGGTACTACCTATAAACTTGATAGTGTCACTTATGAGATAGGAAAAGTTATTGACGCTACCTCTGTCTTAGTGGCAAAAAGTCCTAGTGGCACAGAAATACACAAAATAGTAGATAATAAATCCCTTACTAAAGGTGGTGCTGAACTAGCCTTCAAAAGAGCGACCGACGATGAGATAGGAATTTTTTTTGAAAAACTAAGAGGCTTTTTAGATTCTACCGAGTGGAGTCCTCCTACTTTTGCTGTAACTATATATATTTTTAATGATAAAATTTATGAGATAGGAAAAATTATTGACGCTAACTCTGTCTTAGTGGCAAGTCCTAGTGGCGTAGAAACACACACAATATCACCAGATGGTAAATCTCTTACTAAATTTGGTGGTGCTGAAATAGCCTTCAAAAGAGCTACTGAAGATGATATACTTGATTTTGTTTATAATACACTAGCAGACTTTCGTTCTGCAACAGATGGTAGATGGAAAGGTATAACTTCAAGTTTTACTACATATACTCTGCAAGGTGTTAAGTATCACATATATAAAATTAAGGACAATACCGCTACCATAGTGAAAGATGGTACTTCTCCTACCTTCTTTGAAAACAGAAAAGAGCACCTAATAATAGATGGTACAAATTATGCTGATAAAACTACACCAACTATACCACTAGCCATCAGAAGAAACAATACTACTGACAAGGACAATATAGAAAGCTTTGCTCAGCGTATTACCGCTCTAAATTTAACAAGAAAGGATCCTACTACTAGTGTCACCACTTCTTTCTTAATAGCAGATGATGGTCAATACACACATGCTGATTATGATATGGAGATAGGACGAATCATTAACGACACCACTATCTTAATGGTAACTGAGCCCCCTGGAGGAGGGGATACATACACTCAAGTTCAGGGATTAAGAAATGGTAAATTTGGTAGAATCCTTGGAAATACTGTCGATCCTGATAACATCATAGCAGAGGATACTAGATTAGCCGACTTAAAAGTTGCGCTAGCAGGCTTTGTATATTCAACAGGCACTGCACTGGAAGATTTCCCAAATGCCATCATACCAGGTAGTACATCAGATATTATTGGGAAGTATGTGATTAAGAAGTACAGTGGTGGTGGTACAGGAGGGCAGACCGGTACTACTACTTATAATATCATTGCTTTTGATAAAAGCACTAAAAAAGTAACTGTAAATAACAGTGCAACCGGCATGCCAGAAACTCACGAAATAAAAGACTATCAGTATGGTAAAGCCGATTCTGGTACTATTCCTTTTGGAACAGAAATCGCAGTTAAACCTACTAGTCCAGCTGACATAAAAACATATGCTGACTTACTCAGAGCTAAAAACTTGATATTCCCTTATGATAATAATACGTGGAATGATTTGGAAATATCAGATGATGGGGAGATTAATTGGTGGGCATCAGGTCAGCCGTTTAAGATCATACGAATTGTTACTCCAACTGATGTTAATAGCAAAGTTTTAGTATCATCTGCTGGTCTTGGGCAAGAAGTCCATCAATTTGAAGACCCTGTCTATTTTAATTATCAACCTCCTAATAATACTACAAAAAGACATGATCTAGCATATGTAGGGATAACTCCAGATCAGTTAAATAATTTTATTGCTAAAGTTAATGATCTAGGATTGATAGGAAAAAACTCTGTTGATCCTTTCGAAATAAATCTAACTGGGACTTATACCCATGCAGGCAAAACTTATAAAATAGGACGATATATTGATGAGAATACCATCTATGTATCACTAGGCAAAAATCGTATGGAAAAACATGGAATTAAAACAGATTCTACAAGCGATATACAGTATGGTATACTTAATGATGATAGTACTATGAAGACAGTAATAGCAAAGTAATATAATATAAATAAAAAAACCACCTCGATAATGAGGTGGTTTTTTGTTTTAATGATTTCTTTATAAAAAGATATTTCCTTTTGTATAGACTGATTTGATATTAAGCTCATCATCTAAAATAACAAAATCTGCATCATTATTGGGAGAGAGATTTCCTATTTTATCGTCCATACCTAGTGCTTTTGCAGGGATACTTGTATAAGAAGCCAGCGCTTCTTCTAATGAAAACTCACAAAAGTTTACTAAGTTTTGTAAACATTCTATAGGGGTAATCATCGA
This sequence comes from uncultured Brevinema sp., assembly GCA_947036575.1. Lineage (GTDB taxonomy): Bacteria > Spirochaetota > Brevinematia > Brevinematales > Brevinemataceae > Brevinema_A. The sequence goes on from CAMQSH010000090.1 coordinate 5,486, forward strand.
TCCTGCTAGTCCTCCATAATCACCGACACAACGATTTTTTTCGTCTATGTGAACGTTTTGGAATCCTAATTTGAATTTTTTGATATCTGTTCCCATTGCTAAAATCCCATCAGTAATAGGAAATTTTTTTTAATAAAATATTATAAATTTTTGATTATTCATAATATTTTATGTTTTTTTAGTAAAACTATTGACTTATGATACTATTTATTTTATACTTTAATATAAATATATAAAATATCCAAAGGAATGCCTTAATGCAACACTCTAATAATATCCTATTTAGCTACATTATGCTCTTTATTATTGTCCATTTTCAAAAAAAAGCATTAGGTTATTTTGTGTAGTTATTTTAGAGTATAAAATAAAATTCAAATTAAAAAGGCAATGCTTAAATGCATTGCCTTTTTTCATTTTAAAAGGAGTGTGCAATATGCCATCTTATTCAATTAATGGAAATGTTGTTTCTAAAGAACAAGCTACTACATCTATTCTAGACAGAGGTCTATTATATGGAGATGGAATTTTTGAAGGGATTAAAATGTACAATGGGTATATTTTTAAATTAAAGGAACATATGGACAGACTCTATGAATCTGCTGCTTATATTGATCTTGAGATGAATATTTCTAAAGAAGATTTTACTCAAGAAATCCTTGAAACTGCCAAACATTGTTCTTTTGACTCTGCTTATGTTAGAGTTACAGTATCTCGTGGAGGATCAATAGGCCTACATACACTAGGAGATACGATCACTATTAATAGATCTATTGTTGTAACTCCTTTAGATTATCAAAGTACAGAAGCTTACGAAAAAGGCTTGCATTTAGTTAATGTTTCCCGTTATCGTATTCCAGAAAGTGCTTTTCCTATGAAAGCTAAAACACTAGGATATTTAAATAATATCTTAGCTGTCAATGAAGCAAAAAGAAAAGGTGCTAATGATGCTTTATTACTAAATACAGATGGTTATGTAGCTGAATCTTCAGGTTCTAATATCTTTTTTATTAAAGGAAATACTTTGTGTACGCCCTCTCCAGAATCTGGTATTTTAATAGGTATTACTAGAAATTGTATTCTTGAATTAGCAAAAAATTCAGGGATGGAAGTTTGTGAAAAATTAATAAAACAAGAAGAGTTCCTTCAAGCTGATGAAGTTTTCCTAACTGGTACAGCAATGGAAATTATGCCTGTCTACAAAATCAACGAGCAATTAATTGGATCAGGAAAACCTGGTGAAAAAACTAAAAAATTAATGGAATTATTTAATAAAACAATTACTAATAAAAATACAGCTGGTGTAAAAGCAAAATAAAAGGAGAGTTTATTATGACATCTATAAAAGATTACACAGTCAAAACATTAAATGGAATGAGTATTGCCATTGCTATTGCTCTATTACCTAGTGCCGTTTTAGGAGAGCTACTATTGTTCTTATCCCCATATACTCCTGTAGCACTTACTATGTTAGATATTGTAAATTTTTGTGCTCGTATGCTTCCTTTTACTATTGGAATATGTGTCGCTTCTCAATATAAAATGGATGCCATTTCGACACTTAGTGTAGGTTTTGCTGCAACAATAGCATCGGGAGTTATTGTTAATATTGATAAAGGTAGCTATACTTTTTCAGGTACAGGAGATGTCATCAATGCAGGTCTTATATCTGGTTTATCCGTATGGATAATACAAAAATATTTATCTAATTTTAAAGTTTCTGCTGTTATTATCATTCCTATAGTAGTATCTATAGTTGGTGGACTTATAGGGGTGCTTTTATTACCTTATGTTTCTTTAATTTCTAGAAGTATAGGCGATATGATTAATTATTTTACCACTTTACAACCTGTACTTATGGGGATGTTAATTGCAATGGCATTTACTTCTATTATTGTTTCTCCCATATCAACAGTCGGAATTGCTTATTCTATAGGAATTACAGGAATAGCTTCAGCTGCTGCTAATATAGGAGTTTCTGTAGCTGCTATTGTATTTGCTATATTTTGTTATCATGATAAAAAAACTCTAGGATTATCCTTGATCCAACTTGTTGGTACCCCAAAAATGCAATTAGCTAATTTTGCTAAAAAACCTCAAATGCTTATTCCTTGCTTAATTGTATCAGGAGTTATGGGAATAATCACAGGGGCTTTTGGTTATGAAATGCCTACAAAGGCT
>CAMQSH010000091.1 GCA_947036575.1 uncultured Brevinema sp.
TCATCTCAACGACTTTTTGATTTTTCTTAGCTTCTTTTAGTTTTTTATCTTTTTGATATAAAAATTTCCCATAATTTACAATACGAGCCACTGGCGGTACAGCAGTTGGTGATATTTCTACAAGATCTAAAGACAGTTCTTCAGCTTTTGCCAAAGCATCTGCTAAAGACATAACTCCAAGAGCTTCTCCTTCTGGATCTAAAACTCTCAATTCTGGAGCTTGGATATGCTCGTTTATTTTAGTTAGATCTTTGTTCTCAGGTCTTCTAAAGTTGTTGGGTTTTCGCATTCAAAAAACATCCTTTTATCATGGTTTTTATATATTGTATATATTATACAATAGTATTTTTATTTAATCAATAGATTATGTGTTTATTATAGGGATTTATTAAAATAAAAGTGCAAAAATCTCATTAATATGGCGTATTTGTTTTATAGGGAACTCTTTTAACTCTGAAACATCCTTTTTACTATAAGGAATATAGATATTTTTCATTCCCAATCTATACAATTCTTTTACTCTTTTTTCTATATTTCGTACAGGTCTTATTTCACCTGTAAGTCCTATCTCACCAATAAAGACACTTCTATCGTCTATATGTTTTTCTTTAAAAGAAGAACACATTGCTGCGACTAAGGCGAGATCAATAGCTCTGTCCTTGATTTCCAGTCCCCCTGTGATATTGGCATAAATATCATATTTAGAAAGAGGAATACGTAATTGTTTTTCTACCACGGCAGATAATAGCGTTAGTCTATTATTATCTATTCCTTCGGCAGTTCTTTTGGCATAATTTTGACTAGTGTGATGACAGAGAACTTGTATTTCTATAGGAAACACACGTTGACCTTCGGCATTGGCATAAATTGCAGAACCAAACACAGGATCTTCATGAATAGACAAAAATGCTTCAGATAAATCATCAGCAGGCATTAAGCCTTTACTACACATTTCAAAGAATCCTGCTTCATCAGTAGAACCAAAACGATTTTTAAAAGTTCTTAAAACTCTATAAATTCCTCTTGTATCACTTTCTAAAAATAATACTGTATCAACAAGATGTTCAATAGCCTTTGGTCCAGCGATAGAGCCATCCTTGGTAACATGAGAAACAAGAAGTGAAGTGATCTGTTTGTTTTTACATAAATTTACAATTTGATGGGTACATTCTCGTAATTGAGGCAGAGATCCTGGGGAGGATTCAACGTTTTCACTAGATAATGTTTGTAAAGAGTCAATAATTATAAATAAAGGGTTAGTATCTTCTATAGTTTGAGAGATATGATCAATTTCCGTTTCAGAATAGAGAAAAAGATTTTCTGAAGTTATCCCCAATCGATCAGCACGTAATTTTACTTGATTGGAAGATTCCTCTCCATTGATATAAAGAACAACGCCTTGTTCTGCTAATTTATCAGCGATTTGTAATAATAAAGTAGATTTTCCTATTCCTGGTTCTCCAGAAATAAGAATGGCTTGTCCTGGTACAGTACCGCCTAAGACTCTATCCCATTCAGAAATTCCAGACAAAGTGCGAGATGCTTGACTGGAAGAAACACTTGTAATTTTTTCGGGAGTAGCTTTTTGTAGTTTAGCGCTAAAAGAACCACTAGCTTTTTTGGAAGAATTTTTTCCTAAGGATATTTCTTTAAAGGTGTTCCATTCAGAACAAGAGGGACATTTACCCAACCATTTAGCAGTTTCATAACCACAAGAACTACAACAAAAAGCTGATTTTGATTTAGCCAAATCAAACTCCTATAATATTAAAAGTAAGTAAATTATTGCCAGCAAACTACTGACAATAGACTTATTGTAAATAGACTTATTTATCTTTTTTTTCAGATTTTTCGGGACGATTGCTAAAGAGATAAGAAAACCACTCTGTCATTCTTCCTAAGATAAATCCTAAAATAAAAATTACAATACTAATTACAAATAAAGGTATTTGTGGGATTGTAAACATTAGAAATTTAAAATCTACAGAAGTATTGTTTTGAATAGCAAAGATAAGAAATAAGCCAAAAATAATAAGACCAAAAATATTTTTTAGTTGTTTCATAAAAAATCCTTAATAATTATTTTAATTAGATATATTTTCTGCAAAAATATAATGATATATTTGTAAAGTGTTATGCTTAGATGTATCTTCATGAAACTCCACATGTAAGGTAAATACTTTACTATGATTTGTAATGTTTCGAACAATTCCTTTAATATGTAAGATTTGATTAAACAAAGGCATCTCTATCATTAATATAGTATTTTCAGGTATAGGAATATGAGAAATGATACTACATCCCCAAGGTCCTATATTGTTAATAATACCAAATAATATACTACTAAAATTTTCTTGTAATGCTCCTGTATCTGAATCAGTAGATAAAGTTCCTTGTCTAAATTTAATAGGTATTTCAGCGTGTTGTCTCGGGTGAGTTCTTATTTGTACACAAGCTATTTCTCTGGGTAAAAATAGATGTAAAATCACACTTTTTTTATTTTTTTCTACTGTAGAGATAGATGTGTTAAATTTATAACGTGCATCCATCTCTTTCCAAAAAGAAATGGATATTTTTTTTTTGTTAAGCTTTAATGGTTTGATGATTAGACTATCTTGTTCATAGATTAGGACAGATAAAGAATGAAAATTAGTTTCTATTAATTCTCCTTGTATTGTTATTGAATCAGAAAGTTTTAAATCCATTACTTGTCCAAGAGTAATATCAGAAGATTTTTTGATACTAGGGTGTAATAATTGACGCTTGTTGCTAATTTTTCTATAAATTTCATAAGTAGCATACTCAAGTTCTTCTTTTGTTGAAGGATCAAACAGCTCTGATTTAGTAATAGCACGACGGGCAGTGACAAGCCATTTTTTGGATATTTCTTCATTTTCAAAAGCTTGGTGAAGACGAATTCCAGAAATAAGATCAAAAAGCACATCTAAACCAACATTTTCTTCTTCTGTTAATTCAGCTCTCTCAGATATATATTTGATAGATTCTTCTTTAGACATAAACAAATTTTGTTTGTTTTCTTTATTAAAAGGGGTTAGTATTCTGAATTTTTTAAATAACAAGTGAGCAACAATAACACTTAAAACAACAGATGATAAAATTAAAATAATAGATGGCATAATTCCTCTTTAAATATTTGTTGGATTTTTACGAGTTGCAGACGCTGGATAAATATCATCTAGTTTTTGTAACTCTTCCCATGCCTCTGGATATAAAGATAATAATAAAGAGCTCTCTTGCCTAATAGAATTTAATAAAGTAATAGATTTTTCTTTTTCACCTTGTAAATGATAAATATAGGCAATTCTAATATTTGCAATATAGCTATTTAATTGACTTTTATTAAAGTTAACTTTGTTTTTTAGTAATTCTATTGTTTCTTCATAATAAAGAATGGCAAGACGCCATAATTTTTGATTTTGATAAACTTCACCTAATCTAAAGGTGATATCAGCTTCTGTAGGAAGCCATTTTAAAGCTTCTTGATAATAAGGAACAGACTTGGCATAAGATTTTTTTTTGAAGAAAAAATCACCTATACCTTGCAATCTTAAACCTTTATTATAATCAGTATTTTGTTGATCGAAATTATAACCATTGATAGAAAATTGTTGATCTGTATTACTAAATACAGGGACGGTTAACAAAAATAATAAAATGATCTTAAACACAGACTTGTTCTGAAATTTTCCAGACATCTCCAGCTCCTAATGTTATTACAACAGATGCTTGACCTAGAGTAATTTTTTTAACGATATGAACAATATTATTAAATTCTGATTCAAAAATCAAATGATCCATTTTTTTTTGTTTGTATATTTCATCATAAATTAATTGAGAAGAAATATTATTATCATTAGTTTCACGTGCTGCGTAGATATCGGTAAGGATCACACTGTCAGCTAGTAATAAAGAATCAGAAAACTCTTTATAAAAATATTGTGTGCGTGAATATAGGTGTGGTTGGAAGATAGCTATTAATTTAGCATTGTTTTTAGTAGCGATTTTTTTGGCAGCTTCTAGAGTAAGAGTTATTGCTCTAGGATGATGAGCATAATCATCAATAATAGTAAGCTCTTTAGAACAATTTTTCATTTCAAAGCGTCTGTCTGCATTTTGGAAATATTTTAAGGCTTTGACAATAGAAATATTATCAATTCCTTGTATTTTAGCAACAGCAATAGCCAATAAAGAATTAGAAACATTGTGTATTCCTGGTACTCCAAGAATAAAATGACCTATGAGATCTTCACCAAAATAAACATCAAATTCTGAAGATTGTTCGTGAAGAGTAATATTTTTAATCCAAAAATCACCTTGATTTGCTCTGATAGAAACAGAAATTTTTCTTGTGATATTACTTTTTGCAACAACACTTGCAAGGCAATCATCATCAGCATTCCAAATTAACAAAGATTTAGGAGCTAAATGGTTGTTAAGATAGGTTAAAAAAAGATCTTCTACTTCTTGTCTGTTTTTGAAAAACTCGAGATGATCTTCATCAATATTAGTAATTAATGCAACATCTGGATACAGGTAATTAAGAGAGCCAAAAGCTTCACAAGCTTCATAGATCATAGTATCACCCGTACCTTTGTAACCAGCACCTTGTATTTCAGGGAGGCATCCACCTACAGCTAAGGTAGGATCTAAGCCTGCTGAAAGAAATATTCTTGAGGTCATAGATGTGGTTGTAGTTTTACCATGTGTGCCAGATACACCAATACTAAAAAAGTGAGATCCTATAAAATTGAGCATTTCAGCACGAACAATTACAGGAATACCAAGCTCTTTTGCTTGGAGAAACTCAGGATTGGAATCAGAAATAGCATTAGTATAAACTATATAATCTATATTATTATTAATATTGCTAGTTGAGTGACCAATATTAATAGTGATTCCTAGATCAGAAAGTTTTTTGGTGTTTTGAGATTCATTGTTGTCAGAACCAGATATAGAATACCCTTGTTGTTTTAAGATGATAGCGAGAGCAGACATTCCGACTCCACCAATACCAATAAAATAGAGATGAGATTTTTCTTTAATTTGTAACATTCAAATATCCTTATAAGACGTACGATATAGTATTCTATATAATATATCGTAATATTATACCATATATTATCGGAATTTTCCAATATTTGCATTATGTAATCAAAATATATATATTCTTGTACAGTCTTGTTAAAAATTTGCCGAATAAAATAAGTAGTATATATAGTACAAAAACCTAAAAAGTATCTCTAATACCTAAAAAGAAAGAGAATATTGATTGTTATTTCTATAAAAATATGTTACTATAAAATATATGATTGTTAATTTTATTATTAACAAATTTATAATAATTTAATATTGCTCAGTAAAAATGTGTTCATAAAAGCACATTATAGGGGTATTTAATGAAAAAGAATATAATAGCTATACTAGGCTGTTTTTGTTTATCATTGACAACTACTGTATATTCAAATTCTACAGAACAACGTCTTTATAAAGATGCTGCTTCTATGGGGATGGGTGGTGTTGGTGTATCGACTATAGGATACAGTTTTTCAGCTATACACAATCCCGCAGCTTTAGGGCTGATGGCTGATCATGATATTGCACCTTTTTTATCTTTAGGGATGTCTATGAATCCTGAGATGTTTGACTTATTAAAAGATGTTAGTGGTATTGTTTCAGGAGATCAAAGTTTTGACTCTATTGATTATGATGGCTTAATAGGTAAAGCCCCAAAAATATCTGCTAATGGACCTATAAATTTAGGTTATATGGGTAAGGGCTTTGGTTTTTGGACGACTTCTTCATCCGATGTTAGTATGTTTATGACTAATAGTGATGCTTTTATAAATAGTGGGCTTGATCTTAGTTTGAATGATCTTGCTGCTGTGAGTTCAGATATTATAGATCTTGGAGATAATCTCACACCAGCAGAAATTGAAAAAATAATTAATAAACATTTTGGTGATAGTTTAACACAATCACAACTTGATAAGTTTGTTACATCTTTACAAGATGACCCTAAATCAATTACAAACTTATTACCTAAAGCTAAATTCGATGCAACAACAGAAATTACTGTGAATTTAGCTTATGGCTATAAAATCCCTTTTGCCTTTCTTGATGATGTTTCTGGCTTATCTTTTGGTGCTACAGTGAGATTTTCCCAACGTTTCAAAATCACAACTGGAGATACTCACATCTCTGTAGATCAATTAGGTGATAAATTTGAGAATATTACTTCACAAATTTATCAAGCAGGAAGTATTTCATCTGACTTTGGAACAGCATTAAGACTAGAAAATTTTATTTTTGGACTTGCTGTTCGTGATGCTTTATCTACAGGATATTATTGGAAAAATATGGATGGAGTGAGTATTGGGTTTGAAAATTCTAAAATTGCTCTTTCTTTAGATTTCGGAGCTTCTTATAGATTTTATTTTAATAATAATTTTCTTCAAGAAGTTGGTCTTTATGTAGAGTTTGAAGATTCTTTAGCCAAACATGAGTCTTGGCTAAATAAGATGAGAGTTGGCTCAGAAGTTAAGTTATTCAACTTTTTAGATCTTCGTGTTGGTATGTATGATTCCTTTATTACTGCAGGTCTTGGTATGGGTTGGAAATGGTTCAGAATGGATTTTGCTTATTATAGAGAAAATTATTTTAATTTATTTACTAGTGATCAATTCTATGTGAATATGACTTTAGGTTTAGATAATTCACCACAACGTAAAGCCAAAACTATACAAAAACAACAACAACATGACAGAATCCAAGCACAAGCTTTAGAGCTAGTTAACGAGTCCTTAAAAGGTGCTGGTATTTAAGTATTATAAAAATTAAAACCAAATAAAAAACTCTCCATATTTATGGAGAGTTTTTTATTTAATAATTTTTTTAATTTTTACTTAAGATTGGGCAGTATGGATTCCGATTATATTAAAGTAAATTATATTTTATATAGAATATTTTATCCCTCCCAATTGCAAAACTCATTTTGGTGAGTTTTAGACGAGAGTGGCTTATCCTCAGCCACCTCGTTTTTTTCTCTGGAAAATGATTATTTATATTGTCTTTACATTGTCTTTTAAAAAAGAATTGTGTATTTTTTATATGAGTGTATATTATACACCTCGTCTATGAAATGCCTTTCTTATAAATATCATATCAAACCAGCCTTACCAAGTTTAGTCACATCTTTTGCGGAGGGGGTACAATTTATTTGTATCCTTTTCTTCTTTTAAAGTTGATGTGTTTTATTCTCAATAATAAATAAAATATGCTATAATATATTAGAGATAATACCTCCTAAGGAAATATGTAATGAAGAAAAAAATAATACTAGTTGATGCTTCGGGATTACTTTTTAGAGCTTATTATGCAATGATGCGAAATCCTCTTTATACTCAATCTGGGCTAGCTACTAGCGCTGTATTTGGGTTTTTGAGAATGCTCTTTAACCTTATCAAAAAATATCCTTGTC
>CAMQSH010000092.1 GCA_947036575.1 uncultured Brevinema sp.
CCTTATTTAGATCTATGTTATCATACTATGATTTTATAATAATTACAATAATAATCATTTAAAATCAAAAAACCCATACTTAAGCTAGGGTGCAAGCTAGATACGAGGATGCTTACGCTTCGTCTTTTTTCTTTAAATAGTTAATTCTATTGGTAAAAATTGGTTAGCTCTATTTTTCAAATTTATAATAATGAGATTGACATAACTTAAAAAAAGTGTAAGATATAAATTAAGTGGGGGGAACTTAACACGAAGGCAGTATAAAAATATGCTAAGGCTCTCCTTATTAATTAATATTTTCTTTTCAATATATTCATTCAATTTTGTTTATAGTGTAGATCAACACCAAGTAATGGTTTATACGGGGGTTGGGTATAGTAAACAAATCATAGATAGGTATCAAAACATTTATGATACTTCATTAGTTTCAACAGGAATTAAATATCGTTGGAATAAATTCTTATCAAAAAAATCAATAAATTACTTTTCAATTGAATTAGGAATGGGAGGTGGTGCAGTATTTCCACGATTACGGAATAATATTGCAACTCTCGACTATAATTCTTTTTTAGAATTCGAACTCTCTGCAGGATATGGCATCAGCTTGGGAAAATATAAAGAACATCAAGTACCTATTATAGGAATAGGTTTTTTACCTAGATTCTATGGATTGTCAGAAAGAGATGACTTCACTCAAATAGGGAGCACAGAAATAGAATGGTCTAGAAAATTCTATATACCTATTTCCTTGGCAGTAAAATTACCAAGTTATCGTTATATATATAATCAGTTTTTTATCGGATTTCAACATAGTATTACAATGTTAGTGTATGGACATCAGAATGTTAATGTTCCTAGAGATAATCTGATATTACAGAGTATAGGATATCAATTTCAATTAGAACTAGGTTTGAACTATGATAGTTTTTCATCAAAAAATAGTGGTATATCACTGAAAGAAACAACAGTCTTTATAGAAACTAATCGTAATGGAATCACTATTAGTTTATTTGGAAAGATAAAAAATGAAAGTGCAAGAACGGCAACAATAGAATTTTTTGCTCTAGAAGAAATAGGTGTAACCCCAAATTTGACAAATTTAATAGGCTACGCTTCTATGATACCTGTTTTTAATGAGCAAGTACAGTTTACAAAACACTGGAAGGGTAAAAATTATTTTGAAGAAGAGATGATAGATGAACAAAAAACTTTATATATAGTTATAAAAGAAATAGATAAAGATAATAATATTTTACAAGAACATTTTCTTTATAAAAATTTTAAAGAACAGGTAAATTCAGATGAAAAAAAATAATTTATTAGTAGCACTAGTATTTTTATTATTAGGCTGTGATTTAGCTAAGGAAGATATAAGATTAGGAGCAACTTGGGTACAAATAAATACAGGAAATGAGTCTTTTATTCCTAGAAGAAATTTTGGAACAGCTGTTGTTGGTAGTAATATTATTATTATAGGTGGATTTATTTGGACAGGAATAAGAGAGGAACTTGCAAATGATGTGTGGATAAGTAGTAATGAAGGTAAGACTTGGAAAGAAATTAAAAAAAATACAGAAAGCCCAACAGAAACATTTATAAAAAGGCAAAAATTTGGCACTGTTGTTATAGGAAAAGATATTTATATAATTGGTGGATACAGTGATACAGGAAGTCATTTAAAGGATGTATGGAAAAGCTCTGATGATGGAAAAACGTGGGTTGAGATTGTTGAAAATGCTGAATTTACACCAAGATATGGACATAAAGCCATAGCACTAGGAAATAGTATTTATGTTATTGGTGGATATGATGGACGAACATACTATAATGAAGTTTGGAAGAGCAATGATCTAGGTCAAACATGGAATGAAATAGATAATATTCCCTTTAAACCAAGGCAAGGATTTGGAGCAGTAGTTTATAAAGATGAAATGTTACTTATAGGAGGTCAAAATCCTAATACACTAACAGATGTTTGGAGAAGTGAAATAAAAGAAAATATATGGTACAAACAGCGAAGTATTCCATTTGAGTTTTTTGAACAAGAACTAGTTAGGGTAGAAGAAGACTTATTTGTTATAGAGCAAGACCATGTATGGAAAAGTATAGATGAAGGAGAAGAGTGGATTAAAGTAGTTTTTGAAGCTCCTTTTGATGCTAGAAGAGGTTATGGAATGGTAAATATGGGACAAAAACTTATCTTATTTGGAGGACGAAATCCTACAACAGGTAAATATCTCAATGATACATGGGAAAGTAGTTATTAAAGATATTCACGATTTTTATTTTTTTAGGATAAAGCTTGTATTAATGATAATAAAATGTTATAGTAAAATGTTATATGAAATTAATCATGGTTTAATTAATAAAAATTTATAATTAAAAATCAAAGGAGTTGGTAAAAAACAAGAACTATGATTTAAAATCAAAAAGGATTAATTAAAAATCAAAGGAGTTAGTAAAAAACAGGTACTATGAATTTATGAAATTGGGGAAAAATTTTATAAAAGAGAGTATTACTTAATGAGAATATTTCAACTATTATTAATATTATTACTAGGGAATTGTACATTAGCTGAAAATGTACAAAAAGAAGAAAGCAAAGATTACCAAGATACTACACATAATGTAGAATTGGTAGATTATGAATTTGAAGAACGTCTTGAGTCGTTTTACAACAACGAACCAATAGAAAACCAAGACTTATATGATCTTTATGAAGGAGAATTCCCAGAAGGGGAAAGAAATCCAAAAGAACTAAGAATCCACTGGAAAGATGCTAGAGAATTGGCTTTAGCAGAGCTTGAGCTACAAAAAGATGTCCAAAACTGGCAAGATGCTGAGATTTCTGAGCGTCCAATTTTGGTATTGGATAAAGATGGTGGAGATTTTTATCGTTACTATGAATATAGAGTATTAAAAGATCCTAAATTTGTTGGAGCGATCCGTATCCCAGCCTATAGAAGAACTGAAAACTTCGCAACTGCTGAAGTCCATGTTTATTCTGCTGATGAAAAAACTTATGTTGTTAAACCTACGGCTTGGGGTCAGTATATGGCAGAGAAAATATATATTGATGAACATAGTGAATGGAAAAATTTATTTCTACAACAATATAATCAAAAAAACACTGAAGAGTATATGTATAATTTAGCTTTAATGACTATAGAAGGAAATCAAGTACATACAAATAATGAACCTATATCATCACAGGAAGCTCAAAATATTTTAGGAAAAAGAGCTAAAGAATTTCAAACAATGTCTGAAACTAAGCCTATATTTGATAATATCCATAAAATAGGATTGAAAAATAAAGATAAAGCTATTAATAACTCTGTTCAAAAATATTCAGAATATTATGCAAATACTACAGCAACTCAAATAACAGCAGCTTTTAATACTGTTTCAAAATATAAAACAGCTGAGGCAATAGCATTAAAACATACGCAAGTAAGTAAAAATTTAACTTTAGATAACAATATATGGAAGGTATTTACAACTTTATATCAGTCTATTTTTAGAGGATATTTTTTACAGATGGGAGAAGAAAGTTTATATCAACACAAAGATACAGTATCTCAAGCATTATTAAAGTCCTATTGGAGATATATAGAAAAAAAGATTAGTTTAAAACAAGAAGTAATTGATAATAATTTATTAGAAATGAACACTTTAACAAAAGGTATTATTGATCTTTTTATAGAATCTAAGTCTACTACAACAAAGCTAAATCAAAAATCAACTATATTACCACAAAATCAGTTTATAGTAAACAATATTATTCCCCAAAGAATAGGTTTTATAATTGATAACAATAAGGTTGACATTTGGAATTTAAAAGATTCTAATAATTCTCAAAAAATTTCAATGAGTTCTATTTTAGATTATTTAGATAAAAAACATCTAGACTCTTTACAAGACCAATTTGAGCAAACTATATTGCATGATCTTAAATTAGATAAAATAACTAAGGGATTACTTAATTATTTTATTAATACTTTTGCTGATACAGAAATTATAGATATTATTCTTGAGGTCTTAAAAATACCTACCGAAAATTTAACTGATAAACAAAAAGAAGATATGGCAGACGAAATTCGTCTACTAATAGACATAGCTAAAGCTTTATTTGCCTATGAAGGTGAAAAATTAGTGTCAGATATGTTTGTATTAGCCGAGCATACGTTAAACTATAGTCTAATGAAAAATAAATTATCAAGACTGTGTGACACATATCAAGAAATAATAAAATATATAGAAGAAATAGGTATAAAAGATGTTGAAAATGATATAAGTTCAAAACAAGATCTGCAAACTATGAGATTTCTTCAAGCATATTGTGAAGACCAAAGTTTAGCAAATTATCTAGGGTTTTTATACTATGAAATTTCTAGATATTGTGATGATTGGGCCATACACCCTATGTGGACGGCTGATGCAGTTAAAAGTATGGCTAGTAGTATTGCTCAAGCCTTAGTTAATATTTCTAGTAAGCTAGAACCTATAGCAGATGTAATAGAAGAAATAATAAATTCTATTCCAAATAAAGATGCTTTTGATAGTATGGGGCGAATACATTTTTCAGTACGTACAGACCCAAAAAATGGAGATCACTTTGTTGTTTTAGGGTCAGAATATATAGCTTTAAGAGATATGAATTGTACAATTCAAAACAATGTGCTCTCAAGATTTTTTTATGGATTTCCAAAAGGATATAGAGGGTCAGATTACAATCCATCTAAAAAAAATAGTGAAAATGTTTTTGAATCAAAATGGAGTAAAGAAAGTGAATTAGTATTTATAGAAAATTTTATGAAAACTGAAAAATATACTCAGATGCCACTAGATATGAGGATACTAATCCCAAGTTATATTCAATATTTAAAAACCGGAGATACAAGTGAATACGTAAAACAATTACAGATATATGAAAGGGAGAAATAATGAAAAAATACATATTACTAGTATTACTAATGGTAGCAAGCCCATTAATGGGACAGGAAAAAGAGAAATCAAATATTAAAAACCCAGCTATAGCTATATCTATACAACTAGGAGGGGTGGGTTTACTGGCTACCTCACCTTTATTTACTACAGGAGTTTCTTTAGAGCTAATGATAGCAAAGAAGAAGTCAAAAGCTTATTTTTATATGAAATTTGATACGGCTTTTACTCCTACACAAAATAGTTTATATGGAGTGAATTTACATGGCTTAATAGGTGCTGGTGGTTACGTTTTTGATAATCGTTCTCAAGAAACTGGGACAGGATCTTCTGTTGTTTTAAATGGAGGCTTACAGTTTGGGGGAGCTATCCCTTTTCCAAATGATTCTAGTGATACTTTAATATATTCGGTTAGTTTTCTTGGTGCTGAAATTAATACTAGATATAGATACCACTTTTCCCCTCATATTGCAATACAACTTGGTTTAGATCTTGGTGGATCTATAGGAGTTAATTTTTCATCTTCTTCCATAATACCAATTCGAAATGATTTTTATGGTCGTGCAATAATAGGTTTAGCATTCTAAATCTGTAACAAGATATAATAATATCTAAACAAAAAACACCACCCATGCTACGCGGGTTACTGCCTCTTGCGTTAGTATAGGTGGTGTTTTTTTGTTTAATTATGTAGGGTGAATGTCTTATGAGATACCCTAGCGTAGCAAGGGCTACCAGCTCACTTTCCCACCAATCCCAAAACCATAGTCTAATTCTTTTAATCGAAAACTATAACCAACTTTTGCAGAGATGATTAGATTTTCATAAGAGTAAGCAAGATCTAGTAGGGGCATTTGACTTACTATTGAGTAAGATTTTCAATAGGAATATCTTATGGGGAATATACATAAATTTGAATATGGACATGCAAATTTACCGTAGTAAATAA
The DNA here is from genome assembly GCA_947036575.1 of uncultured Brevinema sp. Taxonomy (GTDB): domain Bacteria; phylum Spirochaetota; class Brevinematia; order Brevinematales; family Brevinemataceae; genus Brevinema_A. The sequence goes on from CAMQSH010000092.1 coordinate 5,894, forward strand.
TAAGACAATTATTATTGATGTTTACTGGTAGTGGAAATGCTTTTGGTGCTGTTGTTAGTAATTTAAGATTAGTAGTTGAAGGAGTTTTTGATATATTCGCATACCAAAAAGCTCAAGAACATCTAAAAGATCAAGAAATGACAGAAACCCCTATATTAACAAACCCAATCTATCCAAATACTGGTGGTGGTAGTGGTAGTGGTAATGATGCTGGTCCTAGTGGTAGTGGTGGATGGAATCCTGGCGGTGGTACTGGCGGTGGTCATTATCCTGGACACTGTAGGGAGATCATGAATGATCTCTTGTACCGATCCCTATAATTAAAAAAATACAATAATTCTAAAGAGAAAACACCCTCTCGATCATTCCTCATATGTGGGGGTACAGGGAGGGTGTTTTTTTTTATTTTTCTATATATAACAATATAAATCTATTGCATTTTATTTATATAACAGATATAATAATAGGGAATTAAAATCATAAGGATATTAAAATATGAGTGAAAACACAGACAAAAAAATCACAATAAAAGATAGATTGATAGCAATGATGTTAATAGTACCTATTAATTTTTTAATTTTAAGACTTTTTTATAATAATGAAGAATATCTTATCTTACTATTAATGGTATTTATACAATTGTGTGTTTATTTCTGTGTACATTTTTTTTTCAAAGATAAAATCTCACTTAAAGATTTATTATATAGTAAGGCTCTAGCTATACCATGTACTGTTGCATTAGAATTCTTATTTTTCAGTGCTTATTTTAATAATGTTTTAGGTGCAACGCTATTGATATTACTACTTTTAAGTATATTAATTCATTATCTATGTACGATGGGAAATCAGAGTATCTTTTATAGTTATTTTCAATCATGGGAATGGAAAGCTTGTTGGAAAGACAATGATATAAAAAGAATAGCTGGAGAACAGCAATCTATTATTAAAAGAGCATTGGTAAATTTTGTTGTTATATTAGGATTACTTAGTTTTATGGGATATTTATTTCTATATAAATATCCATTATTAACACTATCTCATCTTACTCAAATCATATGGTTTGATGCAGATAAATTAGCAGAATATATCAGTAATGCTTGGGTATTGAATGTATATTGGTATCTCTTATTAGGATATGGGCTACTATTTTGGGGAATGATTATATATTTTTTAGTATATCCAAAATATCCTAGTTATACATTTGATACTGCCCCTTTAGATAAAGATTTATTAAATAATTCTAGAAAAGTATCAATCAGGGCTACTTTCATTTTATCTATTTTTATTGGTTTAGTAATATTTTATACAGTTTTAAATACACCTGTTTTAATAACTAGTGAAGCTCGCTCTATTAGAGGAGGTGAAGGGCTATTTATTGCACCTTTTTTTACTGCTTCAGTAGTAGTATATAAAAGTGCTTTATATTGGTGGCATACTATTATTAATAGTATTTTATTGTTATTTTTTATATGGCTTTTTACAGTAACATTAGGCACAGGATTAAACGAATATTCATTAGTAGTAGCATCAATCTTAAAAATATTAATCCCAAGTGCGATTATAGGAACGATAATGCTTATT
>CAMQSH010000093.1 GCA_947036575.1 uncultured Brevinema sp.
ATCACTAATTGTTGAACACCTTTTTCTGCTGTATTTGTAATCCCCAAACGATAACGAAGTGCACTTTTCATTAGATCTCTTTGTCCTGCCAGAAATTCTGTATTAACTTTCATTTTGTTCAAACGAGTCAAAAGACGTCTGTAAAGGATTACTCTTTGAGAAATTCCTGAAGGACTCTTATTATAAAGAGTCATAATATCTTGAAACTCACGAATCATCAAAGGGACTTCCCCTTCTAATAAATCTTTATGATTGATAGTTTTTACAATAGCAACCTCTGTGGTTATTGTATTAATATTTGTAGAATTTTCTATATTACTAATAATAGTATTAGTCACATTAATATTACTAGCGTTAACCTCTATGTTACCAATAGGAGTATTTTCTACTGCAGAATTACTAGTAGTGATATTAGAAATATTACCTTCTGTTGCTAATATTATATCATTTGAAGTATTTGTCGTGTCTTGAACTATATCAAGATCTATATTTGGAAGTTTTTGTGCTGAGACTAAAACTATCATTAAATATATTACTAAAATGAGATATTTTTTTGGGTATCGAACCATTCTTTACATTCCTTTTTTTTGAATTAGTTTAATAATACTACAATAAAAGGAATTTAGCAAGAATATATAAAGTAATCTTGTTATTAATGAAAAAACAGTCTTATTACCTATAATAATAAGACTGTTTTTTATTTGTTTTAGTTTTTTTATAATTTACTAAGATGATCGGTAATACTATAAGAAGCTTTTGCCCCATCTCCACAAGCAATAATAACTTGTTTGTGAGTGCCTGAACAACAATCTCCAGCAGCAAATAAGCCATCTTTATTAACTCTATTTTCTGAATCAACAGTGATAAACCCACTTTTATCTTTATATTGAAGATCAAGAAAACTTGTATTAGCATCTAATCCTACATATAAAAACACACCATCAATAGCCAATTCAGAAAGTGTATTAGTTTTCACATTTTTAATAATACATTTATTTAACTTTTGATCTCCAACAAACTCTTCTACAACAGTGTCGATAAGAAGTTTGATTTTTGGGTGCTTTTTAACTCTATCTTGTACAAAAGGATCGGCTCTAAATTCATCACGTCTATGAATAATATAAACTTCTGCTGCAATATCTGCTAAATATACAGATTCTTCAAGAGCAGAGTTGCCTCCACCTATTACTGCAACAATCTTATTTTTATAGAAATTCCCATCACATACAGCACAAGTTCCTATTCCTCTTCCAAAAAATTTATCTTCACCTTTTGCTCCAAGACGTCTAGAAGTAGTTCCTGTAGTAATCAAAATAGTTTTTGCTTGAAAAGAATTTCCTGCTCCAGAAGTAACAGTATGAATTTTAGTAGTAATATCTTGAGAAACAGATTCGACACTATCGTATTCAAAAACTACATCATAGCGTTCTACTTGTTGACGCATTTTATCTGATAAATCCATTCCATTAATCCCATCTTCAAATCCAGGATAATTTTCTATACTATGAGTCAATGCCGCTTGACCACCTGCTGCTAATTTTTCAAAAAGCAACACAGATTTTCCAGCCCTAGCCATATAAAGAGCTGCTGTCATCCCTGCTGGTCCTGCTCCAATAATAATTAAATCTTTTACTTCATTCATGATACATTTATCCTCAAAAACACTTTGTCTACCTATAGTATACTAAGATTTATCTATCTCTGTCAATCGTTTATGAATTAACATCATATAATTACATGTTATGAAACAAGTTATCTATCTCTATCAACTGTTACATAAATTTCTACTCGCCTATTATATGCTCTACCTTCTGGGGTATTGTTAGATTCAAGCGGTTCGTATTCAGCCCTACCTTCTACAAAAAATCTTTCAGGAGCTAAACCAAAATCAATCAAATAACGAACAACTGTTGCAGATCTTCCCGCAGATAATTCCCAGTTAGTAGGATAACGAATTGCTAGATTAGAGGTAGGAGGAATTGCCCCAGCATCTGTATGCCCAATCACTTCTAATCTACTACCAGAATAGCCTTGTTGCAAAGATCCTGCTAATTTTCTTAGAATATCAACACCCTCATCGTAATCAATAGTAGCAGAAGATGGTTTGAAAAAGAAATCACTAGCAAGTGTTATTTTATATCCTTTCGTAGTTTCATCAATTCTTACTTTTTGAGATTTTATTTCAGGTTTGAATAAATCAGAAACTTGTTGAATATGCCTAGCAAGACCTTTTCCTTGAGTAGAAGATGGTAAGCTTTCCACAGTAGCACCCATTTCTGCAAGTACACCAGGAGAAAGCGTATTCCCACCATCAAGATTCCCTAAGCTACCATCAAAAGCTGATAAAATAAGTTGAACTTGTTGTCCTTCGGGAACTTGCGTTCCCATAAGAGCAATGAAAAATGTAAGTAATAGTGTGACCATATCTCCATATGTCGCCATCCACGCAGGTGCACCAACTTCACACTTAGGACACTTTTTTTCGCCTTCTGCCATATTACGCCTCTTTAATCATTTAAGCTTAGTCTTCTTGACCATCTCCACGTCTTTCTGTAGCACCTAAGAATGAATTTAACCGTTCACGAAGAATCGCAGGGTTATCACCAGCTTGTATAGAAAGAACTCCTTCAAGAATAATTTCTTTCATGAGTACTTCATCACTATTATAAACATTTAATTTCGCTGCTACTGGAAGACATATCCAGTTTGCAAGAATAGATCCATATAAAGTTGTAACCAACGCAATCGCCATACCAGAACCTAAGGCAGCAGTATCAGATAGATTTCCTAATAGAGCAATAAGTCCCACCAACGTTCCTATCATTCCAAAAGCTGGACCATAAGCACCCCAGTCAGCAAATAATTGAGAATAACCCTGATGTCTAGCATCTAATTTGTCTAATTCATTATACATAATTCTTTTTACAACTTCAGGATCCGTTCCATCCACAACAAGACGTATTGCTTTTTGTAAAAACGGATCTGGAATTTCAGCAACATCATCTTCTAAGGAAAGAACACCCTCTTTACGCGCTTTTTCTCCAAAAGTTAATAAGGTATCAATTAATGCTCCTACTTCGTTTAAAGGTTGTTTCATTGCTAATTGGAATAATGCTCCTATTTTCACACTATTAGACCACGGATTAGCAATCATAGTTGCCCCAATAGATCCCCCAAGAGTAATTAAAATCGAAGTTAAATCCCAGTACGGCATTAAAGATCCAGCAGAAATAAACATTCCACCAAACATCAAGAGAGCACATACGACAAGACCTACTATTGATCCTTTTTCCATGGTTTACTCCTCTTTTTCTTCAGTAGTATTTTGAGATGTTTTTTTGTCCACCATTCCTTTAGAATGAATAATGGCTTTATAAATACTACCTGCTAGAAAGTTTGAAAATTTCTTTTCTATTTCTGTTGGCTTTTCTTTTACTAAGTATTTTTTTCCAGAATTCATTACAATAACAGTGTCCGGATTGCATTCCATCATTTCTAATTGATAAGGATTTATACTTATCTTTGTATCATTCAAACGTGTTAGTTCTACCATTTTTTATTCCTAGTATTATATAATATAATAACTATTATTATCTTATATAAAATTTATTAACGTTTAAGAGTCAAAATTTCTTGAAGCATATTATCACTTGTTGTTATCACTCTTGAATTAGATTGGAATCCTCTTTCTGTTACGATCATATCTGTGAATGATTCAGCAAGGTCTACGTTAGACATTTCTAAAGCACCTACAAAAATTGAACCTCTTCCCATCATTCCAGATTCACCTATCATCGCATCACCTGAGTTGTTAGATGTTACATATAAAGAGTTACCAACCTTTTCAAGACCAGCAGCATTAGCAAATGATGACATAGCAATTTGTCCTAAAGGACGACGAACACCATTATCCATAACACCTGTAATTACACCAATATCATCTATATTAAAACTTTCCATATACCCCATACTATTTCCATCTTGGAAATATGCTTCTGTGGTAAAACGTGATGCAAATTGAGTAATAGAATTTTTAACACTTCCTACTTCCCCAAGTTCCATATTAAAAGTTTGTTGTGTTCCATCAGGATGATCGTAAGTAATTGTTGCTACTAATTGACCTTCGGCAGCAGTATCTCCAGCTGCTCCAGCACCTTCTGTTGCTGCTGCTAATGTTCCATTAGTATTAAAAAGAAGATCAAGGGTATTATCTGTATCTAGTTTAGCACCATTAACACTAACTTGAAGATTTTCTAAAGCAGTTCCATCTTCATTAGTCATTGCTAAAGACATTTGCCAAGTATTTAAATCTGTCTTTTCAAAAGTTGAAGACATTCTCATATTATTTCCATAAGGATCAAATACATCAATAGAAGTGCCATGTGTTGCTAACATTCTTTCAGCAGCCGATGCTGTTTCAGGTAATACAATAACATTAGCGTCTAGATTTGATCTAAATTTAACACTTGCAGTTTCTTTAGCTTCTATTTTTTGACCAGGTTCTATTCTCAAGTCTCCTACAGGAGCTGCAGTATCAATAAGATATTCACCAGTTGGGAATAATTCAGAAGTCCAACCTTGTACTTTCATACCATTAGAATTAACAAGAGTTCCATCTCTATCTAACATAAAGTTACCATTTCTTGTATGGAAAGTTTGATCTCCCTCTTGAACAACAAAGAATCCTTCTCCAGTGATAGCTACGTCTGTATTTTTACCTGTTGTTTGCATAGAACCTTGAGTCATTAAGGTTTCGATAGACGCTACACTCATCCCAAGACCTACTTGTTTTGCGTTGACACCACCACGTGTATCTGATGGCTTTGCCGCACCAGAAGTTGTTTGTGATAAAATATCTTGAAAAGTTACACGGCTCTTTTTAAAACCTGTTGTATTTACGTTTGAAATGTTATTACCAATAACATCCATTCTTGTTTGGTGATTTTGAAGACCTGATACGCCTGAATATAATGATCTTAACATTAAATTTCTCCATAGGTAGTAAATTACTACATTTTATTTTATTTCTAAATTACTCAATATCTATCTTTTGTTAAAGGGCTCTACTCGCCTGCTAATAAACTTTCTTCTGCTATTGCTTCTACTGCTGTTTCAGTAATTACATTTTCTTTATTTTCTTCATTTTTAGCATCTACCATTTTAAGAAGTGCTTCTTTAGTATCCTCTTGTGGCAAAGACATTTCATCTAATGCTGGTGGTATCACAGGAGCTATAATAGGGGCTACTATCATGGCTTCTGTATTTTTTACCTCTGTAATTTCTTTGAGGGATACTGTTTGATTGTTTACTTTAAGATAACTAAATCCATCTTTCATTAGGACGGAATCTACTTTACCTTCGTGCATATTACCGATTTCATCAGTCCAAGAAACATCTTTCCCTACTAAAGATACCGATTTTGTAAAATCAAATTCTTTAGTAAAGTTTTTAAGATTGTCTGCTACAGAACTCATTTGTTTTAAAGAAGTAAATTGTGCCATTTGACCAATAAAAGCTTTATCATCCATTGGTTTGGTAGGATCTTGCGTTTTTAATTGTGTTACTAAAAGCGTTAGAAAATCTGCTTCTCCCAAAGAATTTTTACTTACAATTTTTTGAGTTTCTTTTAACTGTGTGTTATAAGTATTCACATTTTGATCTAAAACCCTTTTTTCTGTATCTGAAATAGTTGTTGGTAAACTACTTGCTACTGCACCAATCATAATTTTCTCCTTTTCTCTTTCTTATATTCCCTAAGTAAGATTTTTTTTATTTATGCCGTAAAATCAACTAACAAATCCTGTACCATTGATTTTCGTTCTATTTTTTGTTCTATATCATTTTCTAATGATCCTGGTCTAATAGCTTGTAAAAAACCATCATCTTCGTCTTTTAGCTGAGAAGAAAAGTCACTTTGTGATCCCAAATCAATATCTATATTACCAAGTTTCACTCCAGCTTGTGCTAAAGTTTCTCTAAGATTATCTATATTTTGCTCAAAAAACATTTTTGCTTCTGGTGTCTCAACAACTATTTTTCCTCTCATGACACTATCTTCTGTAATAAACGACAATTTCATTTGTCCAAGTTCTGGAGGTGTTAATTTCATTCTAAGTTCATTTTTACCATCTTGCAAAAGCATAGACATTTTACCTGCCATATTTTGCATTAAAGCTTCTACTTGAACCCGTGATACAGATGATGATAAAGAAGTATATAATTTTTGAGCTATCGTTGTATTTTCGTTTTTCAAAGCAGTTTTTAAAGAAGGGGTTTCTATATTAGTAGCATCTCCATCAGTTGCCGTCGCTGTTACAGTATTATCCATATTTTCTAAGCTAAAAGATTTTTCTTGTATTCCTGCAGATGATTCAGCGTTCTTAGTTCTGAAATCTTTTATCATCACTTTTTGTTCTGTGTTATTATTTGAATTACTATCGGAGCCAGTGTCTTTATTCATATTGAAATCTGATGATTTCATTGCAAGATCTTTTTTAGACGTATTTTCTGTAGGGAGATCTCCTTCTAGTTTTGTAGGTTCTACTGCTTCCATCTCGCTAAGCATCGCAGTCATTGTACTAGACATATCAGCAATAAGTGACTCATCTTTTATTGTATTAGTAACACTACTATCAGTAACTATACTATTTGATTCCTTAAAAATATTCATCATTGTATTCATTGTTGTAAGATCATTATTTTGTAAAGACATACCTGTTTGAATATCTATGTTTTCTAATAAAAAAGAAAACTTTTGTGCTGAAAAATAATTACTATCACTTAAAGAGCCTGTAGTAGTAATTTCATCAACAGAAGTCTCCACAAAGTTTTTTAAAGTATCTATCCATGTTAACAAATCAACAGAACCTGCACTGTTTTTAATAGTAGGAGATTCCATAGAATCCATGTCTTCATTAATATCTTGTAAAAAACCTAGTAACTCTTCTAAGGGAGCAAGCTTTTCTGCGAGTTTTTCTATTTCTTTAGGGTCTAGTTCTTCACTTTGTTGTTCTTTTAGATCTTTGATTCTTGTTTTAAGAGATTCTAATTCTTTTTTTTGATCTGTTATTTTTTGTTGACGTAATTCTTCAGAAAGATTTTTTTGATTAGAAATAGATTTATCCAACTGATCTCGAAATGTACTATTAGCTGACAATTTGGATTGATGTGTTTTTTGAGATAAAGTTTGTGTTTTTACAGACGCTATCATTTCTATCATAATTTCCTCTTTAAATGGTGTTTCTGATTAGTTTAGAAACCCTCTTTATAATTTTCGGAATTATTTGAAAAATTATTATAGCTAGC
>CAMQSH010000094.1 GCA_947036575.1 uncultured Brevinema sp.
CACTTAAAGAAATCTTTGAAACAGGGCATTTCAATTGTCTTTCGGGAACAATATTGATGAATATCATGCTTAGAGCTTTTGGAATAGATGCAAAATCTATAGTCTTACCTTCTCATATATATACATTCGCAACATTAGATGATAGACCTGTAGAAATTGAAAATACTATCAGAGAAGGGTTAGCAATTTCAATAGACAAAAGTACACAAGATCAATTTAATAAACTAACAGGATTTAATTATAAAAATCCTAATCAAAAAAAAGTTGTAATTAATTGGACTGAAACAGTAGGATTACTGTATTCAAATAGAGCTTACTTTGATGATCAAAATAAAAACTACCCTCAAGCATTCCAAAACATGATTAAAGCTCAAGTTTTTTTAGTCAATACGCCAAGTGAACAATACAATCTTTATACGGGATATTTAAATTTTTCCACTTCTATTTATAGAAAAAAACGAGGACCTATACAAGACTATCTAAAAACTATATCTATTCTAGAAGAGGGGATAGAGCGTTTTCCAAAAAATAAAAAACTGAAAAAAAATTATACAGTAGGAGTGAATGTTGTACTAGAAAAAATGATGCAAGCTCAAGCTATTGAGGGAGATATTGACCTCTTTCTTGATAGCACTCAAACTTTTCTTGATCCCAAAGACTACCAAGTATTAAAAAAAATGCGTTATATGCGTACTTCCATACATTATCTAAAAACTAATCAGAACCTTGTAGCGGCTAAAAAAAATATTAAAAATTTATGGGAATATGATAAAAAAGATAACAATATAAAATATTTAATTCAAGAATTTAGTTACAATCTGGTTCAAAATAATATTAAAAACCCCAAAAATTTAACAGAAGATCTTACACTTATAGATTCTATTTCAGAATTTCCTAAAGATCTCACCCAAGAACCTCTTGGTAATTATTATTCTGGATTAGCAGAAAATAATTTTAATGCAAAAAAATTTAATGATGCTATTCAAATTATGCAAAAAGGTAGAGAAAAAATAGGCAACACTCGTTTGATTAAAGAAAATGGGTTTATATTTTCTGTTAATTCTGCTCAGTATTTTATTGACAGTAAAGAAAATTTAAGAGCCATAGAATTTTATAAATATGCCCTTGATTTTAAAAATGATAGAAATGTTATCCATAATTTAGGAATTTTATACGCTCAAACTATCCATATATCTCTATCTGAAAACAACGAGAAATTAGTCTCCGACTTGATAGCAGAAAGTAAAAAAATTACTCCGAACCACCCCTCTTTGAGAGATCTTCATAAAAAATATAGTTAAAAAAATATTTTTAAAAATTATTTAAATAGGATATCATTATGAAATTTAAAGCTTTTATTTTTGATTTAGATGGCACCTTAGCAGATTCCGTACAAGATATTATGGAATCTCTTAATTTTGCTCTCTCTAGTCAAAACTTTCCTACTCTTAGCTTGGAAGAAGCAACAAAAAAAATAGGAAATGGCATTGATAAACTTGTTATTGATGCTTTACCTAAAAAATACAGAGATAACAAAAAAATTATTACTCGTTCCTTAGAATTAATGGCACAAAAATATGGGCAATCATGGAAAAACAACACCTGTCTCTATCCAGGAATTGCTGACTTATTAGATCAACTCATGATTAATAAAATACCCATGGCTATTTTATCTAATAAACCAGATCCATTTTTACAAGAAACTGTAAAATTTTTGATGAGTAAATGGGAGTTTATCGTTATTTTTGGAGCTCGTACTAATATGCCCCTTAAACCAAACCCTCAATCAACATTAGAAATTATCAAACAAATGAATGTTGAACCCCACGAGATTGCTTTTATAGGAGATGGGGATACAGATATAAAAACAGCACTTGGTGCTGGTATTCACCCTATAGCTGTGACTTGGGGACTTAGATCTGTTGAAGAACTTTCTCAAGTGGGAGCAAAAACATTTATTAATAAACCCTTAGAATTATTAGAGTATATCTAAAATATTAAACTCTTTTAAAAATAAAAAACCAGTATATACTGGTTTTTTTTTGTAATATTTTTTATATGATTTTCATTGTATTAAAACTGTAGCACTTGCATAATTTTCTGTATGAGAAACACTCACCAAAATACCTGTATAAACACTCAAATCCCACTGTTTTTTGGTAGTACCATAAAGATTTATAATAGGCTTTTTACCATCATGTGCTAGCTCTATTTCACATAAATTCCCTGAACCAAAAGCTTTATAAAAAGCTTCTTTCACAGCAAAACGTGCAGCAAAACGCTGATATTTATTATGAGATAAAAAAGCATAATCAATTTCTGATTGTGTAAAAATCCTTAATAATTGTTGCTTTGATTTTGAGTCTATAAATTTTTTGATTCTACTCACTTCTATAAGATCAATACCTAACATATAAAGCCCACCTTAGTATCATAGTGTAAGTTACCTCTCACTATATGTCAAATAATAATTAATGAATATAACTATTAATATAAATATATTTAAAAAAATGACGATATACTTGACATACAGTAAATTTATATTCATATTCAAATATTAAGGCATTATTTATTATTAACAATTAATATTACATTTATTTATTTAAAATAGGAGTCTCAACAATGAAACATCCCTCTGTAGAAAAACACCCCCCAAATCAAACGCTATCTATTAATAGTATGTCCTCATACTTAAAAGAAATAGATAGAATTCCTCTCTTAAAAAGAGAGGAAGAAGAAGAGCTTACCTCTAATTATGGTCTATGTTGTCAACCGCTCAAAAAAGAAAATTCTTCTCATCAACTTTGTCCAAAGTGCGAATCTATTAAAAATAAATTAATCACTTCAAATCTTCGTTTTGTAGTATCCGTAGCCAAAAAATATCAAGGTAATAATATTGCTCTTTCTGATCTGATTAATGAAGGAAATGTCGGTTTGTTAACCGCTGTTGACAAATTTGATCATTTACTAGGATATCATTTTATTTCCTATGCAGTATGGTGGATAAAACAATCTATCATGAAAGCTATTTCAGAAAAATCTAGAATGATAAGACTCCCCATGAATAGAACCAATGAATTATTTAAAATTGCAAAATATATCGATGAATATACCAAAATTCATAGTAAAAAACCTACAGAAATAGAAATTGAATCCCATCTTGGTATTCATAGACAAGAAATTAAAAGAATTCTTGATCTAGCCAATGGGCATACCTCCCTCGAAGAACTCACCATGCATGATTCAAATGAATCTAATACTCATGAAATCCCAGATCATAAATTCACTCCTGAGCAAGATATTATGGTACAATCACTATCTCATAATATAGAAGAATTACTTCAACACCTTCCTGAAAGAGAGCGTTTTATTTTGATTCATCGCTTTGGATTGAATGATACAGAATGTTTATCATTATCAAAAATTGGTGTTTTACTAGGCTTAACCAAAGAAAGAATAAGACAATTAGAAAAACAATCTTTAGAACATATTAAGCAGATTGCTAAAGAAAAACAAATGATTTTATATTTTTGTTAGTTTAAATACTACGATAAAAAGATAAAAACTCCCAAACTTTGGGAGTTTTTATGATTATTCTTGACTATTTTAGTAATACACTGTAAAATAATAAAAATAACATTTTTGAATCTAAATAGGAGGATTCTATGAATCCAGAATATGAGGCTTATAAAAAAGAAGCCCACCAGAGTATGGAAAAAGCAATACAATTTTTAAAAGACGAATTTAATCGATTAAAAGCAGGTCGTGCAAGTATTGTAATGGTTGAAGATATTACTTTTGAAGCTTATGGACAAATGACAACGATCAAAAATTCTTCAGCACTTTCTGTACCAGATCCCCACCAGATTGTCATTGAACCTTGGGACAAAGCACTCCTAAAAGATATGGAAAAAGGAATACACAATACAGGTCTTGACTTTTCTGTAGTTAATGATGGTAAAGTACTACGTATTAACGTCCCTGCACTGACAGAACAACGTAAAAAAGAACTTGTAAAATATGCCAAAGGAATAGCAGAAGATTCAAAAGTTGCTATTCGTAATGTTCGTAGAGATACTAACAACAAGCTAAAAGAGTTTACTAAAGAATTTGGTGAAGATGGTCTTAGAAAAGAACTAGAGTCTGTACAAAAAGAAACTGATATCTATATTACTGCTATAGAAAATCTTATGAAAACTAAAGAAACTGATATTATGGAAGTATAGATTGTTATGACTCCCAAAACAATCACCCATGTAGCTATTATTCCCGATGGAAACAGACGTTGGGCTAAACAGAATAATCTTAACACGACAAAAGGTCACGAAGCAGGATTTGAATCTTTAAGAAAAATATTAAAAGAATGTAAAGATTCTGGACCTAAAGTCTTAAGTTTTTATGCATTTTCTACAGAAAATTTTAATAGATCAAAACTTGAAGTCCAGCAACTATTTTCTCTTTTAGAAAATGTGTTGGATAAATTTTCACAAGAATTAAAAGAAAATAATATCCAACTCCGTATTTCAGGATCTCAAAAAGGTCTATCTTCAACATTACTAAAAAAACTAAATCAAGCTACTAGTTTGTGTTCTTCGGGAGATTTTATTCTTAATATTTGTTTTAATTATGGAGCTCAAGAAGAGTTTATCAATATTGGAAAAACTCTTGTAAAAAAAAGCTTATCTGGGCAACTACAAGAAGATGATATCACTAAAGAATATATAGAGTCTCTTCTTTGGAATGGTGATCTACCACCAGTAGACCTTCTTATTCGCACTTCTAATGAATATAGAATCAGTAATTTTATGTTATGGCAATGTGCTTATGCAGAATTTTATTTTACAAGCAAATTATGGCCTGATTTTACTCCTTCTGATTTTTTAATAACTTTAGAAGAATTTCAAAACCGTCACCGTCGTTATGGTACTTAAAAAAGGAAAATATTATGATAAAACGTATACTAACAGCAGTAATTGGCATCCCTCTTCTTGTCGCCATATTATTAGTTTCACCCATATGGAAAGAACTTCCAGCTTTTTTCCTAACTATTTTTATTGGATTAATCCTTAATTTTGAAATGATGACGCTTGTTAAAGATAAAAAAGATATTCATTATCCATTTTTTTTAACAGGTATTTTAATTTCTTTATCAGCTTTATTTTCTTATCTATTTGGAATAAAAATTATCGATCTTTCAGTACTTGTAGTGAGTCAACTTGTTTTCTTCTTTATCTTTTTCTACTATTCCTTTAGTAAAGAAATTATAAAAGCTCATGATTTTTCTAAAAATTTTGAAAATATGGGTTTTTATCTTATTTTATACATTACACTTGTATTAATATACCCTCAATTTCTTCTTATTAAATTTTCACAACCTAATTCATGGGCTATTGCTCTACTATTTAGTTTTTGTTGGCTCAGTGATGCTTTTGGATTGTTTACAGGTATGGCATTTGGCAAGCACAAACTTGATATGCTCCCAAGTAAATCCAAAACTTTAGAGGGATATATTGGATCATTAATTTTAACAACATTACTAGGTGTTTTATTATATCACCTACAAGGAATTTTATATCTTCCTTTCCAATGGTCTCTCCTAAAATGGACTCTTTTTGGTTTTTCTATGAGCTTTGGTGCTAATTTTGGAGATCTTGCAGAATCTTTAATCAAACGTTGGGCAGACAAAAAAGATTCAGGTACTTTACTGCCAGGAATGGGTGGATTTTTCGATGCTTTTGATAGTCCTTTATACACTATTCCTATCGCTTTATTATTCTTTAGTTTCTAAAACATATTATAAATATCCAAATAAAAAACAAGCTTATATTAAGCTTGTTTTTTTGTTGATTTATAAGAAGGATTTTTTTTTGAAGAGACTTTTCTTGGGACAGGATCATAACCTTCTCCCCCAAAAGGATGACAAGATAACAGTCTTTTAATAGTAAGAAAAGATCCTTTTAGAAAACCATACACTCGAATTGCCTCTAAAGAATAAATAGAACAGGAGGGGTTAAAACGACAAGATTTATTCAAAGACCCCGATAAATATTTTCTATAGAATAACACCATATAAAAAGATATTTTAGCAAGCATAGACATCTTTTGCGAGAATTGAGCTGTCTTAAAAGCGATAGAATCTACAGAACTTTGTAATAAAAAATATCTATCAGACAATAGTTGAAAAACTTTTTTTAATTCTTTTCTAGCATGCTTAGTATTGGTAATTGGTTTTGACTGGCTAATTAAAAGTACTAAAGGATAAGGAAAATAGTGATGTCTAAATTCTTCACGGACAATTCTTTTGATTTTATTTCTATAGACTGCATTCCCAAATTTTTTGGAACTAACAGCACCCAGTTTTGTAAAATCATTTTTAGAAAAAACAAATCTATAAATAAAAGAGCCTCCGTAAATGCGGAAACTCTTTTGAAAAAGATGTTGAAATTCTTTTTTATGTCTAATATGCTGCGAAGAATGAAAGGAGAAATTCTCTTTCATTAAACGAGTTTTATACTGCTAATCTAGTTCGTCCTTTAGCACGACGACGAGCAAGAACTTTTCTACCATGACGATCAGACATTCTGTGACGAAAACCGTGTTTACGAGCACGTTTGATCTTAGAGGGTTGCCAAGTACGTTTCATTATTTTCTCCATAACACTCTTTTTAGGAGTATTTTATCTTTAGTCTTTGCCGAAAGGCGGAATTGAACCGCCGACACGAGGATTTTCAGTCCTCTGCTCTACCTACTGAGCTATTTCGGCAATAAGAAAGCAAGCTATCTTAATAGATAATATTATACATGATTTGTTTTTATTTGTCAATAGATTTTTTTATCTTTTTATTAATTACTTATTTAAGTTTAATTTTGCCATCACCTTATCAGTAATTTTATTAAATTCTTTTTTCCAGATTCCATTGCTAACAATCTCTTCTAATACCCCTCTATCAGCAACGCTTGCTACTTCTGGATCTAATGGTAAATCAGCAAGCACATCAAGATCATAAGTGGTTAAAAACTCATTAAATTCTTGATTTTTTGGAAAAATAGGAATTAATTTATTACAATCCCTACAAACTACGGTACCCATATTATAGACTAAACCTAAGATAGGCGTATTAAATTTTTTGAACATTGAAACACCTTTGATCGTATCTTCCAAAGCAACACCTTGAGGAGTACTCACTACTAGCAAGCCATCTAAAGGAATACTTTGACCAACTAAAATAGGAATATCTCCTGTCCCTGGAGGCATATCTAACACAA
>CAMQSH010000095.1 GCA_947036575.1 uncultured Brevinema sp.
GAGAATACAGGAGCAGAGCATGGTATGGTGCGTTTCTTTATGAATGTAGGACGTGATAACAGAACAACTCCTCGTGAAATTGTTCAAGCACTTGTTCGTGAGTGTGGTTTGCAAGGTTCAGATATTGGTAAAATCAATATTTTTGATAAATTTACCTTCTTTGAAGTTTCTGAAGCAAAATCAGAAGATGTTTACAGAACTATCCAAAAAACTAGAGTTAGTGGCGTTGCTGTAAATGTAGAACCTGCTAACAAAAAGTAAATTCATAAAAAATATTTAAATAAAAACATTTAAACAAAAAAAGAGTTGAGAATTTCTCAGCTCTTTTTTGTTTTTCTTCCTCTATAATACTATAAGATATATTTCTTTATATAAAAATATTATTGTTTTTTATTTTCTTCCGATAATCAGTTAAATATTTATATTATGAAGAGGCTTATGTTATGGGCAAAATTTATAAAAATCCAAATCCTGAACCAACCAAAATAGCTAGTATACCTGTACAATTCCCTGCCCAAGCTACTATTCAAACGCCTCAAGACGATACCACCCCTAAAACTACTATCATTTCAAAGTTTGTTCTCCCACAAGCTAAGGTCATTCCCTTAGAACACTTTGATAAATTCTTAGAAATAGCTACGAAACTTATTCATGATAATGAATTTACCAAAGCTCTTGATTATTTAGTAAATCTTGAAATCACTAACTTTGAGAACTTATTAGTACATGAACTTTTGGCAGATGTTTTTTTACAACTGAATCAACTCACTCTTGCTAAAGAACAGTGTCAAATTTGTGCTGAATTACTCAGTAAATCTAATCCTAGTAATATTTTCACACTTAAAACATTTGAAGAAGTGTTGGCAGATGCAGGTGATTTTGACGAATTAGCTCAAGAGTTTGAGAGCATAAAAATAGAAGAAGTCACTAATGATAATTTTCATCATGGTACTGATGTTGCTTTAAAATTAGCAACACATCACTTAGCTCAAGAAAGATACCAAGAAGCAGAATCCCTTCTCATTGATTTTAGAGAGAAATATATAAAATTTTTAGAAAGCTCTGAATCTTAAGAAAATTTTCTTACTGAAAAATTTTAAATTCTCCATTTTTTTCTAAAAATTTCACTTCAGGTTCTAATCTAACTTCAAATTTTTCCCATACAACTTGTTGAATATGAGTAATCAAATCCAAAACATCTTGTGCTTTAGCATTATTATCATTTACGATAAAGCCAGCATGTTTTATAGATATAGAAACCCCACCCATTTTCATTCCTTGTAAGCCTGCATCCATAATTAATTTTCCTGCAAAATGCCCTTCAGGTCTTTTAAAAGTACTACCAGCACTTGGGAATTCAAGAGGTTGCTTACTCTCTCTTTTTTCTTGATAGTCATCCATTTTATTTTTAATCATATCATCTGTTACTTTTTGTAATTGAAACACAGATGATAGTACAACAGATTTATTTTGAGCAATAGCACTATTTCTATAAGAAAATTGATGCTCTTGATTATTAAGAGTTATTTCTCCTTGTTTTTTATCAAACACTAGAGAAGAGTACAAAACATCTTTTATTTCACCATCATAAGCACCTGCATTCATAAATACAGCTCCACCAACAGTACCAGGAATACCGCACGCAAATTCCAAGCCTGTCAAAGAATGCGTTAAAGCAAAAGTACTCAATTCTAACAAACTAACTCCAGCTTCTACTATAATTTTGGTATTATCATTATCATCCAAATAAATATGATCTAGTTTTTGGATATTAATAAAAAGTAATTCAACTCCCTCATCATTGACAATGATATTAGATCCTTTACCTAGTATAAAATAAGGGATACTTTCTTGTTCGCAGGCTCTTAACAAATCAATCATTTCAGCTGTTGAAGTAGGATATAGCATAAATTCTACCTTCCCACCAACTTTCATTGTGGTATATTCTGATAGATATTGATTTTTTTTACATTCTATATGATTATATTTATCTTTTAAAAATACATCGATTTTTTCTGAACAAAACATTATTTCCCCTATTATTAAAACTATTATTTAAGTACTTTCTCTAATATATCCGAAAATACAATATATTATTATAATATACTTTATTTTATCGTGCAAATATATTATAATGACATATATCTTATTTTGTAAAGGACTTTATTACCAATGAAAAAAAATATTTTATTCCTATTATCTTGTTTATCCTTATCTAGTTGCTATATAAATAAATTTAGTGATTTTTCACAAACATTTCCCCCACCACTAGATACAAGCAAATGGACTCCCATAACTTCATCTCCTATATTTATCGATGATACCGTACCTTATATTGTACATACTGGTACAGATAAGATTGTTTATATATATAAAAACAGTAAAAATCAATTGATTTATTTAGAGCATAATTCTCTACTAAATACCACCAAACAACATAATATCTCCTCTGTCTTAACTCCTGGAGCAACTATAGTTAAACTTGTCTATACAGAATTTGGTTCACAAAAAATAATAGGAATCGTAGACCGTTTAAATAAATTCAAATCATATATTATACATAATAATTTTAATACCTCCCCTCAATATGATTTTCTGATTCCTAGCTCAAGCATAAATCTTTACCTACACTTTCACAGTGCTAGCAAAGGAAATCTACTATATGAGAACAGTGGTGGTACAGACCTTAAATCATTTAATCTTACTCCTAGTGCTGATCCACCAATACACACACCATCTCTTAACGTTGCTCCTACAGGGTTTTCATATACAACTCTAACTCGCAATAAAAATTCTCTAGCTCTTTATTATAATACGGATAAATTCAAAACATATAATTTTACAGATGGCTCTGTTGCTGATGGACCCTCTTTTACTGCTGCTGGGCTTAACATGTTTATGTTCAGCCTACAAGAAGGCAATGATATATGGGTAACAACAACAACTGCTGGAAAAATGAATATTTACAAAGTAAGAGTACAGAATGATGGGAGTATACCATCCACAACTTTGATTAGATCAGATTTGGATACACTCGAACACGGTTTTATTGCAAAAGGAGAAGGTGGTGATTATTTTATGGCTTCACAAAATGTAGTTGATAATAAAGTACAAATAGTAAAAACATCAGATAATTTTAATACAATGGAGATCTTAGGTGGTATTACAGCTACAACATCAGAATTCAAGAGTGTGGGTGGAGTGCCTTATCTTTCTTATATAAATACAACAACTAAAGAATTGACTATCCTTAAATACTCAAATAATGAGCCTGATAATGACGTATCACCTCAAGCTAATATCTCTATAAATTCTACTACAGTTTCTCGTAATACTCCTTTTACTGTTTCGGCATCTACTTCAAGTGGTAATAATTTAAGATATTTTTGGAGTGTTTCCCCTAATAATGGAGCAACTGTTGAAAATTCTACCCATTCTACTACTAGAATAACACTACCACCTTCTAGTGCCCCAATAGAGATTATTTTAGAAATTAATGACGGAAGTAGAAGCGATAGAACAACCCAAGAAGTTACTGTTTTATAGAAAAAAAGTAAAAATAAAAACACACTCTTTTAATAAGAGTGTGTTTTTTTTATTTTTTAATTAATTATCTAGTACTTTTATATAACTCTAAAATATTTGGATCTAATTTATCAAAAAAATCTTTTTCTTGTAAAATCGGAATATCCAAATCTAATGCTTTTTTAACTTTTTCAGCTCCAGGATGAGAGCCTACAATAAGATAATCTAATTTTTTGGTAACTCCAGGCATTATCTCAATAGATAAACTATCCATAAAATCTAGTATTTCTTGTCTAGAATGTAAAAACTCAGATTTACCTGTCATTAATATTTTTTTACCATTAAATACATTATAACCTAGGAAAACTTTTATTTTATTTTCATATACAATATTAAAATCACTCTCAAAAATAGATTTTAATTCTTGATGATAGCGTGCATGTAATAAAAATTCGATCAATTCTTCTGTAGCACTAAATCCTAAAACCAGTTCCTGCACAAAAGTTTGTTCTTGAGATCTTAGCGAAGATAACTTTTCATCTAATGATTTTTTCTTTGCTTTTAACTCTATATCCTGACTAATCCTTTCTACTGTTAGCTCATTTTTTTTCTTTACTGTCTCTTCTATAGAGCTTCTTGTTTCTGAAATCTTTTGCCATTTTTGATATTCGCCACCCTCTTGAAGGTAAGCATTAATAATATTATCCAATTCTTTAAAATATTTGGTTAATTTATCAGCAGAAGCAGCTCCTATACCTTTAATACCAAAAGCTTTAATAAAAGTAGCTAAGTCTGTAGTTCTTTTTTTATTTATATTTATTAATAATTGAGTAATACTTTTTTCACCAAATCCTTCTAACTGAAATAACTCTTCTTTACGTTGTTCTAGTTTGAAAATATCAGCAAAAGAATCAACATAATCATTGGTTGGAGACCCTAGAAAACCTTTATCAAATAATGTTTCTACGATTTTTTCTCCAAATCCATCTATATTTAATCCAGCTCTTGATACAAAATATTTCAAACGAGCTTTCATAATACCTACACAAGTAATATTAGAACATCTTAAAACTCTAGCTTGTTCCTCACCTATAATTTTATCTCGAACTGTTACTGATCCACAGACAGGACATTCTTGTGGTTCTATAATTACTTGAGAGTCACTAGGTCTTTTTTCTAGAATAGGCTTTACAACAAAAGGAATTACATCACCTGCTCTTTTTATAATAACGGTATCATTGATACGAAAGTCATTCTCTTTTATATAGTCAAAATTATGTAATGACGCTCTAGATATCGTAACACCTGCTAATTCCACAGCTTCTAGAATAGCTACAGGAGTAATAGCACCTGTTCGTCCTACTTCATATTCAACATCTAATAATAATGTTTGTGTTTCTTCAGCTTCAAATTTCCAAGCTATAGCCCACTTTGGAGCTCTATCTGCATAACCTAAAACATCTCTAATTTCATCCATTACAACTTTTGCAACGAGTCCATCTATTTCAAAAGGTAAATCTTCTCTTCTTTTAACAACTTCTTCATAAAACATCCCTGCTTCATGAGTATTCCCCGAATGAATTATTTTTCTTTCTGGAGAAATTGAAAATCCAATTTCTGCTAAATAATCCATTCTATGTGTGTGTAAATTTAATAAAGATAATGAAGAATCAGTATCTGTAGTTTTACAATCATAAGCAAAAAATTGTAATTTTCTCATTGCTGTTTGTTTAGAATCTAAAAGACGAACACTACCAGCAGCTGCATTCCTTGGGTTTGCAAATACTTTTTCATCTTTTGCTGCTCTTTCTTTATTTAATTTTTCGAAGTCCTCTTTAAGCATGATAATTTCACCATAAATAACAAGATCATTAGGAGCTTTATCATTAAGACGTAAAGGAATATTCTGCACTGTTCTAATATTTTCAGTGACTAATTCTCCAAATTCACCATCACCACGTGTTGAAGCTTCTACTAAAACTCTATCTTTATAAACTAACTCTATTGCCAATCCATCAAATTTATATTCTAAAACAACACTAGGGGTAGCAAAAGAAACAACATTAACAGTCGTCACAGTACGAAAAAACGCTAGAAATTCATCTTTTGACATAGCATTATTAAGACTATACATTCGATAATGATGCTTATAAGATTTAAATTCTGTAAGGGCAGGAGATCCAACTTTTAAGGCGGGAGAGTCTAAAACAAATTCCTCTGGATATTGTTGTTCTAATTCTAAAAGTTCTTTAAACAATTTATCATATTCAGCATCTGTTATTTCAGGGTTATCTTTTTGAAAATATACTTTATTATGATGTTCTATTATAACTCTCAGCTCTTTTAAGCGTTCCACACTCATCTCTATCTCCTAGTTTGTTTAATTTCGTATCTATTGCTATTGATTTTCGGTATTACTTGGTAAAATCTTGAAAAAACTGACAACATCGGTTAAAATAAATAACAATGCGCCATTTTTTTTTAATATTTTTTTCACCTATTATTATTTTTACTCAATCATATCAAGTCAACTCTTCAGAAATGTCTTTAAGAATTTCTGATTCTTTAGACACATTAAATGTAAACATCTTTTTCACAAATGACACTTCTCCCTTAGCTCAACGCTATGATTTTAAACAAATCATACAACTTTTTCAACAAAAACGCTACTCTTTTTTTCTTAAAGAAAGCACTTTATTCCAAAAAAAATATCCTTTAAATACTTATAGTAATGAACTTATATGGTTAAGAGCTCATACTCATTTACAAAACAGTAATATCACTCAAGCGCAAGAGCTATTACTAAGCTTAACTAATTTACAAAATTTAGAAATTAAGCACCGAGCTTTACTAGATTTATACCAGCTCAATATAGATAATCACAATATTTCTCAGGCTATATTTTTTATCAAAAACATTCATGATTCACCCATAGGATCACCCTACAAAGAAATAGCTCATGTAAAATATACTTATCAGGCTATTCTTACCCAAAATTATAAACAAGCTCCTAATCTATTACAAAGTTTTGAAGCCTTATATCCCAATTCGATTTATCTTGATGAGCTCCAATATTTTATGGCACTCAATGATATCGCTAATGATAATATCGAAAGAGCTAAGTTTTATGCCTCTACTGTATTATCTAAAAAAACTAATATTGCAATTCAACGCCTTATGGGAGAAATAGAACTACAAGAAGGAAATTACGAAAAAGCTCTTTCTTACTTTCTACCTATTGCTAATATAAATAACAAATTTCAAGATGAAGGCATTTTTAAATCAGCATTACTGTATAAACATCAAAAAAAATATCAAGAAGCACATGAATTGTTTTCAAGGATTTTCGCATATTACCAAAATTCTCCCTACTTCGAAAGAGCATCAACAGAACTTGCTAGTATAAATATTATTCTCAAACGATATGATGATGCTCTCATGTATTATTTGCAAGAAAGTGGTTACACGGGACCCCGAAAAGCTACTGCATTACTTAAAATAGCAGAAATTCATTTTTTAAAAACTAATTCTATGGCAACAAGACGTACTGCAAATCATATTCAAGTATCATTTCCTTATAGTGCTTATGCTAATGAAGCTTTATATTGGGTAGGACGCTCTTATCTTCTTGATAAAGAATTCAAAAAAAGTATTGAAATATTTGATGAGTACCTTATCAGAGAACCTCAAAGTCCTAAAAAAGATGAAATTATGATATTTTTAGGGCATGCTCATGC
>CAMQSH010000096.1 GCA_947036575.1 uncultured Brevinema sp.
GAAGACACTCTTTCCCTACACGACGCTCTTCCGATCTGGATTTCATTCAAGATTATGATAGCAATAAAAAAGATATTGATCCTGATGACATCATAGAAGAAGAAGATAATGACGATGATGATGGTATAGAAGTTCCAGATCCTGTCGCAGACGCACCTCCAGCTCCTATCCCTAGCGATATTTTAGATGGTCTTTCCCAGCTTGATCAAGCTATGGATCTTTCCTTTGATAATTCTAACAATCCTGTTACAAATACTCCCGACGAAATTGATGAAATTGATGAAGTTGATGAAGAAAATGAATTTGCAAATTTTGACGAAGATTTTAATTTAGATGAGGGTCTCAACGAAGATCTCGGCGAGGAACTCGATGAAGAGCTGACTGATGACTTAGACGAGGATATCACTGAAGCTAATGATTTTCTTGAAAATGATGATATAGAAACTTCAGAGGAAGACTTTGCTAATGCCTTTGATGATGATATCATTGAAGCTGATGAAACACCTGCTAATGAAGAAACTGCAAACGAAAACTTCGATGAAAACTTTGGCGAAGAAAATATAGCTGACGATAATGATCTTGATGAGGAAAATTTAGCTAATGCCTTTGATGAAAATATCATTGAAGCTGATGAAACACCTGCTAATGAAGAAACTGCAAACGAAAACTTCGATGAAAACTTTGGCGAAGAAAATATAGCTGACGATAATGATCTTGATATTAGTGATTTTATGAATAATTTTGATGATGATTCTGGAGGAGATTTTAACGAATTTGATGAAGATGTAGAGGAGAGTGTTTTCACTGAAGAAATCTCTGACCCTATCCTCGATAGTTCTGACCAATTTGATATAGAACTCCCAGAAGAATTTAATGAAGCCCCACAAGAAGAGGAAGAAGAATTTAATGAGGCACCAGAAGAGGAAGAAGCATCTTTAGAAGTACCAGATTTTTCAAATACAGAAGCAGATCCTAATTCTTTTACGATGCCTGCCACCTCTTTAGCAACTCCTACCCCCTATGAAGAGGTAGATAAGAGTCTTAATTTTAATATTTGGGATAAACAAGAAAAAAATAATTCTAATATAGAATTAGCCCTCACCCAAGAACAAATATTTAAAATAAGATATAAAATCAACTCTTTTATAGATCAAGATTTAAGATTTAAAATTAGAGAAATTATCGCTGATCCTGCATCATATGCTGAGATTTATGAAAAGCTTACCTCTTTATTGCTAATCGATGTCCCAGAAAGTGTTGTTCAAAATCTTTTAGCACAATTAAACAATGCAGATACTAGTGATATTTATCAAGTATCTGAGACTTCTGTTATTCGTTCTACTTTTCATGCTCATGATGTAGCCGATTATCAAGATTCTATTTATCGTTTAAAAACGGAATTTCTCTATAATATCAAAAAGTATTCTTTGTATGGATTAGTTGTCCTCTTATCAGGGATTATTGCTTGGTTTGGATTTGCACAACCTGTACGTATCAACTCTATTTTTAGTAAAGGATTAATAGAAATACAAAAAGAAAATTTCATTGAAGGGGAAGCTCTCTTTCAACAAGCTACTGCCATTGCTGGCGAACCTGTAGCAGAATGGTTTGTAAAATATGCTGATGTTTATAACAATAAAAACTTAATAACAGAAGCAGAAAGAAAATATCTATCTGCTGTTGCAATAGAACCTCACAATATTGCTATTGCTACTAATGTAAGTAGTTTTTATACTAATTTAGGGCCTAAATATTATAGTAATGCTATTGCCATCATAGAAAAATTAACGACTTATCATCCTAAAAAGTTTGAAGTGTGGGATGATTTAGGATCTTTATTGATTAATTATTCTGACTTTTTTATAGATGATAGAGATAAACAAACAGAATTATTATACAGAGCTGCTGATGTCTATCAACAATATATCATGAAAAACCCTAAAGATGCTGCTCCTTATTATAGAATGGTAGATATTTATATTAGGATTGGAAACAAAGATCAAGTTGATTTTATTGCTGGTTTAATTACCAAATTAAATCCAAAATATATTAACTTATCCATGATGAATAGATTAGCAAAATATTATACAGATCAACGAGAATTAACAAAAGCTGAAAGAGTATTGAGACAAATAACTCCTATGCTTGACACATATTATAATAAAGTTCCCGAACTTCAAAAACTCATGAGCCAATATTATAATATAGACCCTTTAGAAATTTCTAATATATTAAGTTCTAGTTATTATGAATTTGCTCGCTATAAAATGCTTTCTTATGATGTTAAAAGTGCTGGGGTTTTATTGACTAATTCTATTTCCTTTAATCCTGAGCATGGAGAAAACTACAATCTTTTAGGGGAATTATATCTTTATTCTCCAAGCCATGAGAGCGATAAACTTGTACAAGCTAAAAAACTTTTTGATCAAGCATTAGCTATAAATCCTGAAAATTACAAAGCTCATATCAATTTAGGGCATATGTATTATATGTGGGATAAAGAATTTGGAAATTTAAAACAAACTCATGATACTGCGGCATTTCATTATAGAATTGCTAAGTCCATGATGCCTGATTCTATCAAAAATTCTTTATTAAGCTATAATTATGGTTGGTTAGAATACCAAAATAATAATCCCGAAGAAGCAATTAATTCTTGGAGTGAGATTTATAAAGAAACCCCTAATAATGCTGTTCTTTCTTATGCTTTGGGATCTGCTTTATACAAAATTGGAAATCCTCAATTAGCACAAATGGAATTAACAAAAGCTGCTGATACTTTTCAAGTGCTAAAAGACAATATTCCTCAACCTGATCTTAGTAATAAAAGACACACAGAAATTTATACTCAATTAGCTAAAACATATAATAATCTTGGTGTTATTAACGCTAATTATGGGGCTGCTAACGCCAATAGAAAAGATTACTTTGATTCTCAAGCCTTATTAAATTTTTATAATGCTCAGGATATTTCCGATCAGCTGAATACTATTTATAGTACGGCAGAATATAATATAGGAGTCATTACAAGACCTAATATACGTAATCGTCAGACCATTTTTGATGATGCTATTCCAAAACAAACAAGTATAGAAAATCCTAAAAGTGAATTTAATAAATTATTATTACAAAATATATAATTAGATGTTACAAATTTTTATACCATAAAGAAGGCGCTATGTTAAACAACAATAACTCTACATCTACTCCTATTTTTATTATTGCTGGTGAAGTCTCTGGCGATATATTTGCTGCAGAACTCATGACGCAAATAAAAGAACAAATCCCTTGTCAATTTATTGGCTGTGGTGGTCTTCAGATGAAAAAACAAGGCTTAATTAATATTGCTACTGATAATTCCTTATTATCAGCTATAGGTTTACTTGAAGCTATTCGTTTTTTGTTTAAACATTCTCAAATACTCAACAGTATTATACCTAATATTAAAAAATATAATTGTAAACATGTTATTCTTGTTGATCATGAAATGTTTAGTATATTAGCAGCAAAAAAAATTCGTAAAGCTTTTGGATCTTCTGTTAAAATATATTTTTTTATTCCCCCTCGTGTTTCTATGTGGGGAGCTAAACAAGCTCCTATGATAGCAGGACTTTGTGATGCTTTATTCTGCTATATGCAACCAGATTTACCTATTTATAAGCAACACAATAAAAATTCCTTTTTCTTTGGGAATCCTTTATCTAAAAAACTAAAAACTTTTGTTCCCGATCCTAATTTTTATGCTAAACATGATCTAAATCCTAATAAACAATATATTGCGTTAATGCCAGGATCTCGTAGCCAAGAAATTAAAAAATTGCTTCCTATATTCTTAAAAACAGCATTACGTTTGAATGTAGAAAGAAATATTGATTTTCTAATGTCTATTGCTCACAAAGATTTAGCAGAAAAAATAAATCAAGAAATTAAAAAAGCTGGTATTTCCTATTGTGTTCATATTATTAATGATTCTAGTCTTCAAATTATGAATCACTGTTCTCTCGGTCTTGTCAGTGCGGGCACAATCACTTTAGAAGCTGTAATGGTAGGAATGTATCCTATTATTAGCTATCAAGTAAGTAACTTAACTTTTAAAACTATACAAAAATCTGAAAAATTAAATGATGAAACACTTATTGGACTTCCTAATGTCTTTTTAAATGCTCGTGTTTTCCCTGAAATCTTGCAATTTGAAGTTACTCCAGAACGTTTATACCAAGAAGCTATTTTTTATTTAGATATGACTTCTGAAATGAGACAATACTTGTTAACAGATGCTAAAGAAAAATTAAGTGATACTCTAGGTAGTGTAGATTCTATTAAAAATGTTGCCAACTATGTAGTGAACGATATTCAAAACGTAAATGAGTAGACTTTTAGGAATAGACTACGGAACTAAACGTATAGGGATGGCTCTTACAGATGAACTTCGCATTATTGCCTCCCCTCACGAAGTCCATCCTAACAATCTTGAATTTTGGAATTATCTCAGTAAAGTAATCCACTCCCACTATATTGGTGGTTTTGTCGTTGGAATTCCATTACATGATGGAGAAAGCACCATTGAGCCTCATATTTTAGGTTTTATTAGAAAACTAGATCGGCTTTTTCAATTACCCATTTATCTTCAAGATGAATCTCTCAGCTCTAAAGAATCTCGTGATTTCCTTATTAATACAGGAAAACGTGGAAAAAAACTCAAACAAAATCTTGATCGTTATGCTGCTCAACTAATTCTCTCTAATTTTCTACAAGCCTCAGAAAGAGGTCAAATCCAACAATTCCCATCTCAAGGATCATAATATGCGTCGTTTTCATTTTCCAAACATTCCACCTATTAACGAAACTTTTTTTGTCCCTGAGGATCAAGTATCTCACTTATCTCGTGTCCTTCGTGTAAATTTAGGGGATCTTTTAGAAGCGTCTGATGGCTCTGGGCAGGTCTTTGAATTATCTGTCACTCATATTGATAAAGAAACTATTCAACTAAAAGTATTATCCAGCAAAATGGGTGCTGAAAGAGCTTTGCATTCTATTGCCTTTATCGGCGAATTAAAAAATGATGCCATGGACAACACGATATCTTTACTTGCAGAGCATGGTATTCAAACAATTATCCCTTTCTTTGCCGAAAGATCCATCCCCAAATTTGATCTAAAACAAGCCTCCAAAAAACAAGAACGCAGACAAAAAATAGCTAACGAAGCTATTAAAAAAGTGGGAGGATTGTATTCTTGTTGTGTGAAAGATTCTATTCCTTTTAAAGAAATAGAACATCAAACCGTTGATATTCCTCAAAAAATCGTCTTTTGGGAAGAAGAAAACACTCCCTCAAAAAATCTAAATAATATTAATTATAATCAAAAGCATGCTTTTTTTATTGGTCCTGAAGGTGGATTTTCCCAAAAAGAAATCGATAAACTTCTCTCTTGGGGATGCCAAAGTTATAGCCTTGGTTCTCGTATTTTAAGAGCCCCTCAAGCCGCAACTGCAGCCGCTACTATTATTCGTTACTTAACCGAAAATCAATAAAAGCCTACTCATAAGAGTAGGCTTTTTAAATGTTATTTGAAAGTGTTTTTACGATTACTATGTATTACGGTGCTGTATCAGATTTTGTATAAGTCGCTATATTAATAAGAGGAATAACAAAAAAACGTTCTATCTTTGTTACCTTTATTCGTCCTGTTGCCTCTTCAAATGCATATGATGTTGGTATCAATTCTAAATCACCATAAGCATTTTTAGGGACAAAGCTAAACATTTCTTCAATATTTTTACCTACTGTTTCTATTTGATAAGTCTTAAATTCATTGTGTTCTGCATACTTTGATATGTCTTTGTAGCTCATATATTTGTCTGACACTTTAAATTCTTTTGGTAAATCTCCATCTCCAGAAACCCTAGTGTAGTATCCTTGCCATTCTGTTGGAAAAGAATATCTCGAAATTTTTTCTGGTTTGTCTATGGAAACAGAACAAGATCCTAGCAATAAAAAACTTATTATCATTAAATTTTTCATTCATTAACTCCTAAAACATAAACCCGACAGTTAGTCCAACATTAAGAATCCCAGTAACACCAGATCCATAAGGAGCTAAAGGTTCTACAGGATACCCATCAGAACCTAGTTGTCTATGATACTCTTCAACAGTAATTCCACCACCGAAATCAAAGCCAAATACAAGAGCAAAATTACGACTCAAAAACTTATTCCAACGCATACTAAAATCAATACGATTAATAGAATAAGCAGGATCAATATAATGATTTACATTGTCTCTATCTAAAAAATTGAAATCTTGAGAAAATAATAAATTAATATTACCTGTCCAACCTTGTCCTTTTTTGTTTCTTCCATCAAAAAATATGCTAGAAAAACCTATTCCATAACCAAGACGAGGTAGGTACATAGAATTACCTATTCCATCACCTAATACAGGAGTAAAAAAGCGTGCTGTCGCCAAGAATCGAGTATTTGGGGTAGAGTCCAATGCTGGGAAATAAACCTCAATAGAGGTGGCATTAAAAAAATCTATTGTAGTGCCATTATGACTGGAAAAACCTAAATCCGAAATAAATCCCCCAGTAAAACTAGAAGTAACTGCTAAATTAAAACCTTCAGCTTTTTGTACTGAGTTTTTCCTTTTAGAAGAGCCAGAAGTATTTTTTTTCGCTTGTTCTATAAGCATTTTAGATTCAGCTGAGAGTTCTTGTGTATTAACATCTCTAGCTACGAATTGACTGTAACTACTCATAGGTAAGCTTATCAAACAAAGTAATAATATTATTTTCATCAGATCCTCTTTATTTATATAGTTATATTTATAGTATATTGCATTATTAAGAGATTGTCAACACATAAGTTTATAAATCATAGATAGTTAATCAAAAAAAATCCCCCATACCTAAAAATAGGTATGAGAGGGATCTAGCAGTCAGTATATCCTACGTGTACAAAGATAGAATATCCAACCCAACATATTGGAATATTAGCCATACTGTTATTAATAATATATAAGGTATCCAGTGCTTATCTACTCCTAAAAATAGTAAAGCCCATAGAGTTTGCATTGTTATCATTCAAGATTATAATCTAAATATTTCTACTTAATACTGTAACGCTTAAATATACAAGACTTCTATGAGCTTAATATAAATATACTGCGTTACAGTATTAAAAAATATGCCGAAACAAAAAATCATTTTAAAATCAAAAAAAGACCTTCTATATGAAAATCTCTATCTAT
>CAMQSH010000097.1 GCA_947036575.1 uncultured Brevinema sp.
TACGATTGGATAATTTAATAGAATAATCTATCCATTTTTTTTCTTTAAGAGAACCATCGTTTAAAATATTTTTGATTTCACTGACTTTTTCTGCTTGTTTCCCCAAATCTTCGTTTGCATCTACCAAATTTGTAATTTGATTGACACGAGGTAGTGGTATTTCTAACACACGTCCCACGTCTTTAAGTACAGCTTTTGCTTTATTATAACCAAAGGTAATCACATCCGCTGTTTTTTCTGCACCATAGTGAGTTCTGAGATATTGTTTAACTTCGTCTCGTCTATCATCTTCAAAGTCAATATCAATATCGGGCATAGATATTCGTTCAGGATTGAGGAAACGTTCAAAGAGAAGATCATATTTAAGAGGATCAACATTAGTAATATCAATAGCATAACTCAATAATGCTCCTGCAGCAGAACCACGACCAGGACCTACAAGGATCCCATTTTTTTTAGCATATTGAACAAAATCACTAACAACTAGGAAATAATTGGGGAACCCCATCGTACAAACCGTATCCAACTCCCAGTTTAAACGTTTTTTATATTCAGGAGGAAGATTTCCATCAAATTTCTGAGTTAATTCTTTAAAACTTTTTTCACGTAAAAAATCTCCTGATGTCATATCTTTAGGGATAGGATATAAAGGACTTTGATCCTTAACCTTTGGAAATTCTACACTACAAGATTCTGCAATTTTTACAGTATTACTAATAGCTTCAGGAATTTCTTTGAACATTTCTATCATTTCTTCTGTTGATTTGAAATATGCAAAACTTTGAGCTTTTATATTATCTGATAAAAAATCTTTTTCACGAATACAAGAGGCGATTTCTAGAAGAATATTATCTTCAGGATTTATATATAAAATAGGATTTGTTGCAACAAGAGGAACATTGTTTTCTTGGGCAAAATTAATAAGAACTTGATTAGCGATTTTATCATCACTAAGACCTCTGTCTTGAATTTCTAGGTAGAAATTATCTGCACCGAATATTTCTTGATAAGATTGACATGCATCTTGAAGTTTTTCTGTTTTTTTCGTGAAAGCATAGTGCCATAATTCTCCAGTATGATCAGAAGAAAGAGCTATAATATCTGAAGCATAGCGTTTTAATAAGGTTTTGTCTACACAAAATCTACCAAAACTTCCATCATCATAACCAAGGGAAATAATCTTTAAAATATTTTGATAACCAGTAAAATTTTTAGCAAGTAAGATTAAGGTATATTTAGCAATAAAAGGATCGTCTTTTCGTTGAGATGAGAAACGGGATTGATCCATAACGTCTATTTTTACTCCAAAAATAGGCTTAATGTTTTCTTTTTTACATGTTTTATAAAATTCAGGGACCGCAAACATATTATTATAATCAGTAAGCGCTAAATAACCTTGTTGTTGTTCTTTGGTTTTATAGACAAGCTCGGAGATTGTTGGAATAGCACGTAGGATGGAATAATGAGAATGGACATGTAAATTAACAAAACTGTTCATAGCACCTCTTTTAAGACTTGAGATTTAAAACTTAAGATTTTAAGATTACTAAAAAGGGAAGACTAAGCCTTCCCTTTTTGGTATTATTTGTGAAATAGATATTATTATCTTGAATAATATTCGATAATAAGAGGAATATCTCCAATAGTTGGTACTTCTGCACGAGTTGGGAAATAAACAAATTTTCCAGAAATTTTGGTAGTATCTCTTTCAATATAAGCAGGAATGACGATAGAACCATCATTTACAGCATTGTTAAAAACTTCTTTGTTTTTTGATTTATCTTTGATAGATACAACGTCTGTTAAACGTAAACGATAAGAAGGAATATCAACTTTTTTACCATTAACTTCAAAGTGACCATGGTTTACAGCCTGACGAGCAGCATAAATAGTAGGAGCAAATCCAGCACGGTATACGAAAGCATCTAAACGACGTTCAAGAAGTTGTGCTAAAAGCTCAACAGTATTTCCTTCTAAACGGGATGCTTCTTTATAATTGTCTCTCATTTGTTTTTCTGAGATATTATATTGAGCACGCACTTTTTGTTTTTCTAGTAATTGTGTTTTATAAACAGACATTTTACCACGGAATTTTTTGGTTGCACCAGCTTGGCCAGGACCATAAGTCTTTTTTTCCATCACTTTTGCAGCTTTTTTTGTAATAGCAATCCCTAAATAACGGGATATTCTTACCTTAGGTCCATTTTTTCGCATGAAGATTCTCCTAAGAAAATGTATTTTATTTTTGTTTTTCTGATATTCTTTTGTGCAGCCATACAAAAAGAATGTTAGAATTTGTTTTATATTATACGTTATAATATGGATTTTTGCAATCCTTATTTAAAAATATTTTTTATTTCATGATAAATAAATCTTAGTATATGGTAAAACGATCTCAGAATTTTATAAACAATAGTATTTTTAAAATTTGGAGGAGTTTTACTAATCACTAAAGTTTTAAGAGATTTTTTTTTCTTCAGATAATCAGAAAGCATTAGACGCCGTTTAATAGTTTTTTTTGTTTGTTGATATGCTGCGTCTTTTTCTGTATACCAAGAACTGCCATAATGATGACAAAGAGAAGTGTTACCAGAATAATCTTCAAGATAATGTTCAATAGAATTATCTGTAAATGTGTAGCTTATAGGAGAAAAATATTCTTTAGGGTAAATTTTTATGTTATTATAAATAGTAGGCTCTAAACAATTTAACAGTTTACCGTGAGTTACTTCAAACGTATTATTTTGCAGAAAAAACAAAGGAACAACTATGGGTGCTATAAAATGAGTTCGCCGCCAAAATCTCAAAACTCCTAATTCTTCATAAAATTTACACATAAATTGAGTTAAGGGAGAATTTTTTTTACAAGCCATTGAGTGTGCTGTGTAATATCCATCATAAGTATCTATACCGATAAAAGAATGATATTTAGTAGTGTTTTCTAATTCTTCAACTAATGTATTAAATTTTTCTCCATTAACAATCTCAATGTCTGCATCTAAATACACACCACCATATTCACGAAGCACCCACCAACGAAAATAATCACTTAAAAAAGAGTGATCCTTTTCTTTAAATAACTCTCTAGTATATTCGTAAGTATCTATTGGTAAATTTTCAGCGTTCCAGTGCATAATTTTATAATCAGGAAGCTGTTCTTCCCAAGTTTGTAAATATTCTGAATAAAGGTCAGGTTTTCCATCAAAACCAAAATAAATCCTATGTAAAATTTTTAATGAGCTCATGGCTTCCTCCCTTTTTATTTTTTTATCATATGATAAATTTTTCTTAATATTTTAAATACTAGCTTCACTAATTTTACAGAAATTTTTCGTAAAAAACAGCTATGAGGCATAATTTTATTGATGATTTTTTTAAATAAAGTAAACAATTTTAAAATTTGTTGTTCAGTAATAACAGGTTGTTCATGATTTTCTTGCTTATTGGTTCTATATTGAGTAAGATAATCTTGATAGTGTATATTTTTCCTAGAAGAAGAAGGGATAATATTTTTCATATAGCTATTACTAAAATGATGGCATATACATGTTTGTGGGGATTCTTGCTTTAATCCCCAAATATTTTCCCATGTCCCATTTTCATAATAATTAGTTGTGATTTTATCAAGAGGAGACAAGTATTCTTGAGGATAAATTTTAACTTGTCCACAAATAATAGGTTTTTTTATAACGTCTATCCATCCATCATTTGTAGAGCCAGTTTTTTTAGCTGAGAGATGATTTATAAAATATAAATGAGGTAATTGAGTAGCACAAAAAACCCATTCTCGTCTAATTTTTGATAGTTCTCCCATATTTTCATAGAGAGAACACATAAATTGGGCTAAGGGAGAATTTTTTTTACAAGCCATAGAGTGAGCAGTGTATGTTTTACTGTCAAGGAGTTCAACACCAAAAAAAGAATGGTATTCAGTAGTGTTTTCTAATTCTTCAACTAATGTATTAAATTTTTCTCCATTAACAATCTCAATATCAGCATCTAGATATATACCACCATATTCACGGAGCACCCACCAACGAAAATAATCACTAAGATAAGCATGATCTTTTTCTTTAAAAAGAATTCTAGTATATTCACAAGTGCCTATGGGGAGGTTATCAGCGTTCCAGTGCATGATTTTATAATCCGGAAGTAATTCTTCCCAAGTTTTTAGATATTCTTGATAGGGATCAGGTTTTTCATCAAAACCAAAATAAATCCTATGTAATATTTTTAATGATTCCATTTTAGTTATCCTTATTTTTTATGATATTATATATGTATTTGAGAATAGGGTATATTTTTATTTTTTTTGAGATCACAATAACAATTTTTTTGATTTTTTGTTTTCGGGACAACTGCCCAAAATTGTACCATTTATCGTGTTGTTCAGGTACTGGTAGTATTATATTCTCTGTTATATAATATTTATTGAGAGTTTCAATTAATAGTTTTAAGTTTTGTGCATCAGGATATTTGTGTGTTTCAGATAATTGAGATACGGTATTGCTACAAACAGCATCAATCATCTTATCCCATAGTAGCATTGTGTTTTTTGTGCTAAAATCTTCAAGTGATTCTAGCGCATCTTGTCCTAGTTTTTGTAATACAGGAGGAGTGTTTAATAGGTATATTATTTGCTCAGACATAGAAGCAACATCATTTTGAGGAACAGAGATAATGCCTTTACTTTTAGCAAAAGATATTTCAGGTAACTCAAACATTAGTGTTGGAACTCCAAAAGCTTTAGTTTCGGCTATGACCATAGGAGCAGCTTCTGAATTTGATGTCATAATATGTAAAGAAGCTTGCTGGTAATAAGGTGTAGGATCGATAAATCCCGGTAATATAACATGCTTACTTAAGTCATGTTGATTGATGAAATCTATCAGATTATTTTTTTCAGGTCCTTCGCCAAGCATTACTAATTTAGTATCTTTAGGCAATGAAGGTAGAGCTTGTGAAAAAGCAACAAGAGTAGTAAAAGGATTTTTCTCTTGTTCAAAACGCCCACACCACACTATAGTGTTTTTACTCAAATTAGAAGGGGTAACTTCAGATGGTTCGATTGTTAAAGGGTTGTTAATACATATAACATTATTAATTCCTGACAAATTTAAATACTCTACATTGTAAGGCACTAAAGTACATATAAGATCAGCAAAGGGGAATGATGAAAGTCTTAGCTGTGCTATCCGAGTTTGACGAGGTAGCGAATCCTGTTTTTGAAGAATGAAGAAGTCACTATGATAGTATACAATGCTTCTAACTCCCATACTTTGTAAAAATACTAGAAGTAAATACCCATCTAAGTCATTGTGATCATCATATACAACACATACCTTAATACTGTTTTTTGTTATATATTCTTTTATTTGAGTGTAGATAGAAATATTGTCTTTGAGAGTTAAAGTTTTCATGGAACTTGGATATGGAAAAAATGTGTTTGGATTAGATCTTGTTATTATGTGAGTTTCTTTATTTTCTTTTGCAAATTCTTGAAATAATAAAGAGTGGACTCTATCTGACCCTCCCTTATGTTTTTGCAAACTAATCAATCCAATTTTATTATTATCCGTAATCGGACTAGAAGGTGGTAAAACAATATTATCAATGATAGTGGTAATGGTGGAATTTTCGAGTTGAGGTAAAAAATCTAACAGGTGTTCTATACCAAATAGTTCAATAAATTTATTAATAAAATCGGAATTTTGTGTAGCTAAAAGCATATAATGCTTTCCATGTTGGTATCTATCTAAAATCTTAAATTTTAATAATTCTAAAATGCTATCACTGTATAATGGTGGTAAAATTTGAAGAACAGATAGCATGTTTTTTAGTGAGATTAACTCCAATAATAATTTATCAGTAGTCCATTGACCTTGACTTAACGCTTGCGCATGACCAGTCCTGTAAAAATATATCTTATTTGCTATACTTGTATATGTATTAGCATAATACATAATAACAGGTGTTTGTGTAAAATCTTCTGCCATGTTGACAAAAAGATCCTTGGGTATTAATTCTACACTTTTTAGGTATAGCTCTCTTTTAATAATTCTACCCCATAGTGTAGAACAACGGGTGTTATTAAAATAAAGATCTTTAATTTGCTGAGGATTTGTGATCAGAGTAGTTGATAAGGGAATAAACCACTCCCACCCACCAGTAATATTTGCTTGAATGTCAAATTGAATAACTTCAGCTTGTGTGGAGTCAATAGCATCTGATAATATTTGTAAAGCATCAAGGGTATACAAATAATCATCAGAGTCAACATGAAAAAGATAGTCTCCTATAGCAATTTTAGCCCCAGTAATACGAGCTTGAAGAAGGCTTTTGTTTTTATCATGTTTGATATATTTGATACGAGGATCTTTGGACATATATTTGAGAACGACAGCTTCAGAATTATCAGAAGAACAATCATTAACAACAATAATTTCTATATCTTTGAAAGTTTGATTGATAATAGAATCAAGACATTCTTTTAGATAAATTTCTGTATTATAAACAGGGATGATGATAGATATTTTAGGAGTCATGTTATTTCCTCATGTTTTTATATATTTTAATTCTCTGAGTTAAATTGTTTTTTATATTCAATTAGTCTTCTGTATTAAATAAAGTCTGTATATCATCTCTTTGTTGAAATTTCATCCCTAAGTGTTCATAGGCTCTAAAAGATGCCACACGACCTCTAGGAGTACGTTGTATATATCCTTTCTGGATTAAATAAGGTTCTATCACATCTTCTAAGGTTTCGATTTCTTCGTTGAGGGTGGCGGCAAGAGCTGATACTCCCACAGGGCCACCTTGATAAAACTCTATTATTATTTGGAGTAATTTTCTGTCGACAGAGTCTAATCCTTCGTGATCTATTTCTAATTTTTTTAGCGTTTGATCTATAAATTCGGCGTGAGCTTCTGGAATATTAGCCACAAGAGCAAAGTCAGAAATCCTTCTGAGTAGTCTGTTAGCAATGCGAGGAGTGCCTCTAGATCGACAAGCCAAGGCCTTAGCACCTGAGTCATCAATATTCACATGAAGAATTGTAGCAGAGCGTTTGATAACGTCTGAAAGTTCTTGCTCATTATAAAATTCCATTCTTTCTATAATTCCAAAACGAGAACGTAAAGGAGCTGATAAAGATCCAGCTCTTGTAGTCGCTCCTATTAAGGTAAATCTCGGTATAGAAA